>JAFMSA010000894.1 GCA_017353855.1 Alphaproteobacteria bacterium | reverse complement strand
CGGCACGAACATATTGCCGGGACGTCCGTCCGCCGCATCGCCGACGATCAGGGAGCCGATCCCGGCGAGCTTGCCGTCGGGCGCGACCAGCGCAGCACCGCTCCACGCACGATAAGGCGGGGCGGTGAAAATCGCATCCTCGAGCAGATATTCCCAATAACCCGCAAAGGGTCTGCGCGATACGACGACGGCCGGCCGGGCCGCGTCGGCCCCGCCACGAGCAGCAACGACAACCGCCGTCTTTTCGCTGAGCCCGTTCGCTGTGCCGAGCGCCAGGGGCGTCACCGCCAGCGGATCGGTCGCGCGCAACAGACCAAGCCCCGAGTCGGTGTCGAAACCGACAATATCCGCGCGGCTCACCCTGCCGGATGCCGTCGTCACCTCCGCCGCCATAGCCTCGGTGATCAGATAGCCGATCGTCACGATGAGCCCGGCTGCGTCGATGACCGTGCCCGAACCGTCCCGCGTAGTGCCGAGAAACGCCGCGGTCCGCGCCTCAGGCGGAACCTCGGCATGAACATGCACCACCGCTTCGAGCCGATGCGCCGGGTCGTCGGCGAAGGACGTCCCGGTAAAGAAAAGCAGCGCGGCGACAACGACGGACGTTTTCGCCAGAGGCTTTGCTACCCCCGCAGCCCCTTCGCGTGAGAGCCCCCGTGTTTTGCGGCGATCGGCGACGAAGGCTGCGATCACGCCGACAATGCCACGGCGGAAAAGAAGCACGCAAAAGACGAATATAACCCCCTGAACCACCGTGACCCAGGATCCCAGCTGCGCCAGGTAGTGCTGCATCGCGGTCAGGAGGAACGCCCCGACGACCGGCCCGAAAATCGTTCCCAGTCCCCCCACCAATGTCATCAACACAACCTCGCCCGATGTCGTCCACTGCACATCCGTCAGCGAGGCGAGCTGGAAAACCAGCGCCTTCATCGACCCGGCGAGTCCGGAGAGAGCAGCCGAAAGGACAAAAGCCAAAAGCTTGTAGCGGTCGGCATCGTAGCCGAGCGACACGGCACGCGGCTCGTTTTCGCGGATCGCCTTCGTCACCTGGCCGAACGGCGAATGGATCGTCCTGAAGACGACCGCAAAGCCGATCAGAAACATGGCCAGCACGAAGTAATACATCGTCAACGTATCGTTAAGGTCGATAACCCCGAAGAGATGTCCGCGCGGCACGGCCTGAATGCCGTCCTCGCCGCCGGTAAACCGCGCTTGCAGGGCGACGAAGTAAATCATCTGGGCGAACGCAAGCGTGATCATCGCAAAGTAGATGCCCTGACGGCGGATCGCCAACCATCCAAAGACCGCGCCGAGCAGGCTCGCGACGGCCACACCCGCCAGGATGCCGAGCTCCGGGGGAAAGCCCCAGACCTTTACCGCATGCGCAGTGATATAGGCGGCGCTGCCGAGAAAGGCGGCATGACCGAACGAGAGCAGCCCGACATAGCCGGTCAGCAGATTGAACGCGCAGGCAAACAGCGCAAAACAGAGCGCCTCCATCAGAAAAACCGGATACAGCAGATACGGGGCGGCGAGCGCCACTGCGAGCGCCGTCGCGGTCAGGCCGTACCGCCACTTGCCGCCTGTCGCCATATTATGTCGCCCGGCCAATTAAACCGGCCGGCCTGATCAGCAATACGAAGGCCATGATCACGAAAATTACGGTGCTCGATGCCTCCGGATAAAAGACTTTGGTCAAT
>JAFMSA010000338.1 GCA_017353855.1 Alphaproteobacteria bacterium | reverse complement strand
GGAGCTTCTCGACGATGTGGTGTGCAGCGGACCCCACGGCCGCGCGATCGCTTGGTTGCCCGAGCCCCGCTGCTCGCCAATCTGTACATGAACCGATTCCTGAAGCATTGGCGCGGCACCGCGCGGGGGGAGATCTACCGAGCACACGTCGTTAACTATGCCGATGCGATCCTGCCGATGGCCGCGAGCTGGAAGCCATGGGTTCTCGCGTCGGCCGAGCGAAATCCGTCCAGCGCCTCCGACCGCTCATGACATGATAGCCCCGAGCGCGCGGCCGAAACCGCTGAATTCAAGGCCTACCGACGGACCCCTAAGACCGTGAACCGCTGGCATCCGTATGTTAACCTCACATCCGACCGATCGCGACATCCCGTTATCAGGAAGGGGTTCGAAATGGCAGAACGCATCGCCTTTGAGCTGAACGGGGAGACGCGAACCGTCGAGGTGGCCCCGGATACGCCGCTTCTTTACGTGCTGCGCAACGAGCTCGGGCTCAGTAACCCGCATTTCGGCTGTGGGCTCGCGCAATGCGGGGCCTGCACCGTCCATGTCGACGGCGCGCCAACGCGGTCGTGCTCGCTGCCGGTATCGCAGGCGGCCGGGACCAAGGTGATGACCCTCGCCGGGCTCGGCACGCCCGAACATCCGCACCGGCTGCAGGCGGCCTTCATCGCCGAGCAGGTGCCGCAATGCGGCTATTGCCTGAATGGCTGGATCATGACGGCGGCGGCGTTGTTACGCGACACCCCCCACCCCTCGGAGCAGCAGATCCGCGACGGGCTGTCCGGGCTCAAATGCCGCTGCGGGACGCATATGGCGATCTTGCGCGCGGTCAGGCGCGCGGCGCAGGCGGCGTAAAGGAGGGGCGATGACCCAATTCTCGATCGACCGTCGCAGTGTCTTTAAAGGCGCGGGTGCTCTCGTCGTCTCAATCGGCATCCCAGGTGTCGCCGCCGCCGAAATCGGCAAACCCGTAAAGCCAGCGCTCTCGCCCGACCAGCTCGACAGCTGGCTCGCCGTCAAGGCGGACGGCGATGTCGTCGCCTATTTCGGCAAGATGGACATGGGCCAGGGGGTCGATGTCGCGATCGCCCAGATCGTCGGCGAAGAGCTCGACGTACCATTCGAGCGGATCAATGTTGTGATGGGCGATACCGCCTGGACGGTAAACCAGGGCGGCGCCAGCGGCAGCACCGGGATCCAGAAGGGGGGCATCCCGCTGCGCAACGCCGCCGCCGAGGCGCGCCGCGTGCTCGTCGAGCTTGCTTCGCAGCGCCTCGGCGTCCCAGCCGATCGGATCGAAGTTACGGATGGGGTTGTCGCGGTCAGCGGTGATCCTGCGCGCAAGCTCAGCTATGGCGAGCTAATCGGCGGCCGCTATTTCGATCTGGCGATGACCTGGAACGGCAAGATCGGCAACGATCTCGTCGCCGAGGGCCAGGCGAAGCCTAAGCCGCCCAGTGCCTACAAGATCGTCGGCCAATCGCCGCCTCGATTCGATGTCCCGGCTAAGGTGTTCGGCAAGCTCGACTACGTCACCGACATCAAGGTGCCTGGGATGCTGCATGGCCGGATGATCCGGCCGCCCGTCGCGGGTGCGGTGCCGGTAGCGGTCGACGATGGCTCGGTGCAAGATCTTCCTGGTGTCCGGGTCGTATGCGACAAGGGCTTTGTCGGTATTGTCGCCGAGCGCGAATGGGACGCCGTGCAGGCAGTCGAGCGGCTGCACGTCACCTGGTCCGAAGCGGCGCCGCCCTTCCCCGAAATGGCGGCACTCTACGACCACATCCGCCAGGCCTCGGTCGTCAAACGCGAGGTGCCGGTCGCGACGGGCGAGATTGACCCGGCTTTTGCCAGTGCGGCGCGCATCGTCGAAGCGGAGTACGAATGGCCGTTCCAGTCGCATGCCAGCATGGGCCCGGCCTGCGCCGTCGTCGATGCGCGGGCAGACCGGGCGACCTTGTGGACCGGCTCGCAGAAGCCGCACTTCGCGCGCGATGGAGTCGCCCGTGCGCTGGGTCTGCCGCAGGACAAGGTCCACGGGATCTGGGTCCCGGGCCCCGGCTCCTACGGGCGCAACGACGCCGGCGATGCCGGGATCGATGCGGCGCTGCTGTCGAAGGCGGTCGACCGGCCGGTCCGCGTCCAGGGCATGCGCTACGAAGGGCATGGCTGGGACCCCAAGGGGCCGGCCTCGATACATCGTGCCCGCGCCGCGCTCGACAAGGATGGTGCGGTGATCGGCTATGTCTTCGAAAGCAAAGGCTTCTCGCGCATCGACATCGACACCAATGAAAGCGACCCGAGCTACAGCCTCGCCGGCCAGCTCATGGGCCTGCCGTTGAAGTCGCTGCAGGGCTTTGGCGTACCTGCCGAATCTTACGGTTTTGCGAGCAAACGGTCGGCCTGGGAGACGATCGCGCCGTTGCTCGACCGCGGCTCGCCATTACGCACCGCGCATCTGCGCGACCCGGTCGGCCCGCAGATCCAGTTCGCCAGCGAATCCTTTATCGACGAGATCGCCGCCGCGACCGCCACCGATCCGCTCGCGTTTCGCCTTCGCTATTTGAAGGCGCCTCGCGACATCGCCGTCGTCAAGGCGGCGGCCGAGCGCGCGCAATGGGACCCGCGGCCGTCGCCGCGGCCCGACCGCAGCGGCGACACCTTGAGTGGGCGCGGCATCGCCTATGCCCAGCGCTCGGGTGCCGTGGTCGCGATCGTGGCCGAGGTCGAGATCGATCGCCGCACTGGAAAGGTCTGGGCGCGCAAGTTCACCGTCGCGCATGATTGCGGGCTGATCATCAACCCCGACGGGCTGCGCCGCTGCATCGAAGGCAATGTCGTCCAGGGCACCAGCCGGGCATTGACGGAGGAGGTCGCCTTCGACCGCGCCAAGGTCACGAGCACCGACTGGCTCTCCTACCCGATCCTCGACATCAGCGAGACGCCGGAAGCCGTCGACATCGTGCTGATTAACCGCCCCGAATTGCCGCCCGCTGGCGCCGGCGAGAGCTCGATCCGCCCGGTTGCCGCGGCGCTCGCCAACGCCGTTTTCGACGCCACCGGCGTGCGCCTACGCCGCGCGCCGCTGACCCCGCAGCGGCTAAAGGCGGCATTAGCATGACGAAATCCCGACACCGTCAGCACCGCCACGCGCAGCTGGCTCACATGCAACAGCTCGGCAGCGCTTTGCCGTCGCAATTGGGCTGTTAAGGGTGGCGGGCCTGGCCGTCACTGCCCCCGCGCGAACTCCGCCACCGGCACGGGCGATCACTCGGACGGTCGCGGCCGGGACCATGTTGACCTCCCTCGACAACACGCCCCTCTACTTCAAGGCGCTGAGCGTGCCGATTCCACCGGCCCAAAAGATCAGCTTCTCGGTGCGTCGGAACAGCATCCTCTACCAACTGACGGATCGACCGACGTCTCCACCGGTGAGCGCAAAACCATCACGGGCGGCGGGGGCGTGCTGATCGTCGGAGGGACGACCGCGTGTTCGACCGCCGGAAACGGCGAGCAATCGACCCTGCTCTATTTCCTGCTGGTGCCAAAGGAGGCCCATGAACGCAATGGCGGTCCGGCTTTCGAGCTTTACGCCCTTGGTCTCGAACACAAGCACGTGCCTGAGACGCAGCTTTACTCCGGGCTGACGCGGCGACCCATCTTCGTGCCTTCAGTGGGGCATTTCCGGCAAGGAATGCTCGTCTCGGTGCCGCTGCATCTCGATACATTGCCGGGGAAGCCGTTGGCTGCGATCTCCACGCCGCGTCAGCCGACGCCTATTGCGGCTGCGAGTATGTCCAGGTTGTCGAGTCAGAGGGCTCACGGCATCGGTAGCAAGCCGAGCGCCATGACGCCGACGGCCTATCAGATCAGCCATCCAACTCGTTGGCATGCCCCTGTCCAGAGCAATTTCCGAGACAGCGCCGGGGCAGCTTCGTGACAACAGAGGAGCCGTACAGCTTGATTTACAGCGCCAGCAGATGGATCTGCAGATCTGCAGAGACGGGCGCAAAACGAGCAAATCCTGATGGGCATCATGCAAAATGCAAAATCAAACCAACCAAGCCAATGCCGACCGAATGACGGCGATTGGCATGGCCAACCAACGCACGTTGGCTAACATCGGACGGCAACCCGCACGAATTGAGGGGTCACCTCACGATTTGTTCAAAACTGCACGCTAACCTGCCTGAGGCAGGAGCGCGGCGCGAACATCGCGATCTCGGTGAATTGCACCAGTTCCTAGTTTGATGCTGCGGAGTGGCAGACCCTCGCCCGCGAAACAGAGGACCTCACGGGGGCAGAGACGGGGAGAGGTCTGATCCGCAAGCCCCCACTCTGGTACCGTCGAAGCGACCGGACAAGAGCGTTCTACATGGTGTCCGACCGGACGAACTGGTGCGCCTCACGCCAAAGCTGAAGCCGGTTGCGCCGACTCGATCCGACCTGGCCCGACATCATCGACGCTGCCGACTGGCTGCGGCAGGACCTCGGAGTGTCGAAATCCCTCTGGGGCGACGCCTGTCTCACCATGGGCCGCGAATTGGCAGCCGCGGCGCTCGCGATTGTCTCCACCAAGAACGATGAGCATTTCCGAACTTCACCGGGCGGCTACTTCCACGGCATGGTCGCCAACGCCAAGGCCGGCAGGTTAAGTTGAATCTCGAACGAACGCTGTGGGCCTTGCGCCTCGCCACCTCGCTGGAACGTCCTGCGGGCAGGGGAGGAACGTCGGATCGTCGCGAAGGACGCCGACGGGCTTTGGTTGTCACCGACATCGGAATCTCCTGTGACGTCGCCGGCAATTACTAACGATCCAATCTTGAGGCGTTTTCGGGCTGCGCTCGATGGGCTTTACGGTAACCGCATCAAGCGGGTGGTGTTGTTCGGCTCCCGCGCGCGCGGCGAGGCCGGCGATGATTCCGATTACGACGTTGCGGTGTTCCTGAAAGACCTCAGGGAGGGCGATCTTGCTGATCGCTGGCGCGAGCTGGATCGCTTGGCCGATCTGCGCAGCGAGATCCTCGCCGACACTGAGGCCTTCATCGACGCGAAGCCGTACCCGGCAGGCGCGTACCGGAACCCGACAGGGCTAATGGGAGAAATTCGCCGCGAGGGCGTCGATTTGTGACGCCGGAGATCAGCGAACTGCTCGACAAGGTCCGCAACTGTCTTGCCCGCGCACGCATCATCCTTGCCGCCGGCGTCGGGGAAGATGCTGGTCGCGATGCCTACCTGGCCGGCTTTCATGCGGCGCAAGCTGTCATCCGTGCGCACACTGGCAAGACCGCCAAAAGACGCATCGTGGTGTGCACCGGATGTTGTCGCACCTAGGGCGGAACGATCCGCGGCTCGTCGACCTCCCCTGTTTCTGTCGCAAGCCTACAATATGAAGGCCGTTGCTGATTACGAACCGGGAC
>JAFMSA010000035.1 GCA_017353855.1 Alphaproteobacteria bacterium | reverse complement strand
GTCCCTCGATCTCCTTCAAAAACCGTCGGCGAAATGTCGCGATCGTGTCGTGGTCCGGGTGGTCATTCGCCGCGATGAAGCGAAACGCCACCGAATCGTAGGTCGCGCGCTCCAGCTTGCGACTCGAAAACACCCCTGTCGCATAGCCGTAAACCACCAGGCCCAGCAGCACCGAAGGGTGGTAGGATGCCGATCCTGAACCGCGATAGCTGCCGACCAGTGTCCGCAGGTCCAGTCCGTCAATCATTTCAACCACAAACCGCGCCAAATGACGTTGCGGCAGCCACTCATCCACCGATGGCGGCAGCAGAAACCCCGTCCGCCGATCCACATCACGAAAGTTGCTCATCCCCCAACCACCACTGGTGTAGCAAACCAAGCTATCCTACCACATGATGAGCAACCCTACACTAAGTCCGACAAGCTGCTAGCTCACTGCAGAGCCGAATGTCGCCATCCCGGCTGTTCATCGGGCCGGTCCCGACTTCGGTGTTGTCGAGCCGATCGTTATTGGGGGAGCTGTTCGCATAGATGCCGCGGATCACGATGATGCTGATGATGCCACCACAACGTCTTGTTGATTATCATTCATGGTCCATGGTCCGAGAACGAAACGAAGAGATAATTGGTAATTGTGGTCAGCCACTTGGGAGTTTTATTAATGTCGCTTTTGGAGCGTCCACCCGATCTCTAAGCCAGGCCGGGGAGGGGGCGCGTGAGCTGCGGCTTCCTGCAAAAGGGAGAGGCGCGGTCTGTTCCGGCATTTCGCGCACTGCGAAACTCGAGACCGGCGAGCGCAAAGCCTTGCAGGCGAAGTGTGATTGATTGATCGACGGTCTCGCGTATGTCGGTGACTTGAGGTTATTGAGGCCGGCTTAAAGCAGGTCAGCGACAGCCTTCCAATAGCGCCGCATCGCGGCGATGTGATCGTCGAGTGAGCGGCCGGCGATACGATGCAGGTGGCCGCTCTCATAGTAATTAGCCAAGGTCAGGTGCGTCACGCCGAGCGATTTCCACAGCACCACCTCATCGCGCCATTCGGCCTCGCCGCCGGCACCGGCCGAGACCCGCGTGTCGATACCGATCGCCGCGGGGTCGCGCCCTGCTTCCTCCGCGTAGCGATGCAGGGTTGAGATTGCCCTTCGCGCTTCCTCGCCGGGCGGATAGGCGAGAGGCATCCAGCCGTCGCCCCATTTGGCGCAGCGGCGCAATGTGATATCGGCGTGACCGCCATACCATAGCGGGATCTTGCGCCCGGCGGGCAGCGGGTTGATCCCCGCATCCTCGACCCTATGCCACCGGCCGTTGAACGTGACGTGCGGCTGCGTCCACAGCATCCGCATGAGTTCGACCTGTTCTTCAGAGCGGCGGCCGCGGTCGCGAAAGTTCTCGTTGAGTCCGGTGAATTCCACCTCGTTCCATCCGACGCCAATGCCGAGCCGGAATCGCCCGCCTGAAAGGACGTCGAGACAGGCGGCTTGTTTGGCGACTAATACGGTTTGCCGCTGCGGCAGGATCAGGACCTGTGTCGAGAAATCAGCGATGTTCGTGCATCCGGCGAGAAATCCAAAAAGAACGAACGGGTCGTGATAGAGATCAGTCGAGCGGGCGCGTGGCTGCGTCCAGCCGGGGCGTCTCGCGAGGTTCACCCCCAGGACATGGTCGGGTGCGGCGATACCTTGATAGCCGATCGTCTCGGCCGCTTGTGTAAATTCCCGCAACGCCGCCGGCTCACCGCCAATATCGACGATAGGAAGGGCTACGCCGAGCTTCATTCGTACCTCCGTTGGATCTTTTCGTGTGGGAGCGATCATATCACCAAGGGCATGAGCGTACCGACAACGCGGGTTTCTGCCGGGGTCTCACCCGCGTGCGAACCGTGCGATGTGATCATTTTCGACGGGCCCGAGGGCTTAATACCAATTTGCTTATGGAACTGTGGCGTCGAGCCGATCTTTGATGATGCGGTGAACTTTCGCCGAGCCGGCGCCTCGGCCGCAACGCGCGTCGAGGATGTCGGTGGTATCCGTGTGCCGAAACAGCCCGCGATCCCCGCCCGTCGATCATCAAGCAATAGGGAGGTGCGGGCAGTTCGGCTTACGCCGGCGACATGCTGATCACCGTCAGCGGCCAGCAACTTGCCGGTTGGCGCTCCCTTTTGCCGTGCTATGGGCCCCAATCCACTCTCGGCGAAACTGTTCCCCGAAAGAACCGATCTTCTAGATGCGCGCGGAGGCTTCCGTGAGGGCGCCGGTCAATGCATAGGCGCGTTCCGACCGCTCGGGACGCCGAGCACTTCATTCTTCCATCGACATCGAATATCGGCCGCCTCGATCAGCTGAGATTAGCGTGGCGCGACCGGCAGTGGTGGCCCCTGTGGACCATGATAGGCCGCTCTTCGGGGGCATATCCGGAAGTTCGCCGCGATGCTCGACAGCAACAGCCGACGCCGATGTGGTTGCAGGTTCTTGGCAGCGATCGGCGAACGGGCACCCTTTACGGCAATGCGGAGGTCACGACAATTTACCGCGATTTACCGCGGTTATTAACACTGTCTGGCACGGGATGCGCTTAAATTCCGTTTTGGCGTTTTCCAATGAGGAGCATCAGCGGTAGCGCAGATCACTGATTTGGACACATTGCGAGGCAAATGCAAAACCCGACCGCCGCAATCGTCGTCCATTCAGCCTGGTGTGCCTGGTGCGCCGGGACGCGCATCGGCGCGCCGACATTGCATCGCAGAAATTTCAGCAAGGTTAGGTGCTCTCGCCCGAGCAGACCGTGAGGCTCGATCTTCGCAATCTCGGGCGCGCGATCGCCAGGCTTCCGGAGGAGCAACGATCCGATCCGGCTCATCGGACTGGAAGGCGTGCGCTACGAGGAAGCCGCGTCAGCGCAAACACCCCGGTCGGGACGGTCCGTTCGCGGATTGCCCGCGGCCGTGAAAACCCGCGGACAACCGACCGAGCTAATTCCTGGCCGGCATTCCAAAACCTCCGGCGGGGCAGAGACCGACCGGGATACCCTGCGGGGTCCAGTGGCGGTTGGAGATCATTTCCTGGATGTCGTTGTGACGTCCCTTCCGGCGCCCAAACCACGAGAGGTCGTGCGCGCCGCCAGCGCTTTGGCTTAAGATCGCCGCGCGAGCCCCCTCGCGCGTTAGCCGGCTGGATCGATCTGCCACCCGGCATTGCACTGCGCTACATTACGGGTGGTACAGCAGTAGCCGGCTACAGCCGTAATGGGAGTAGTGACCTCATTCATGAAGGTACGGATATAATACCCTCGCAATCCAGCTCCAATCCAGCTCCAATCCAGCTCACCATCGCCCGTTGCGCCAACCACGGTTCCAGCTCACCCCGGCCGCCGAAAACAGTTGTGTGGTTTGGCGAAAACCGCCAGCGAACCCGCCGCCAATGTGAAACCTGCAGTTCCACCGTCGAGGAAGACGCTTCCGCCATCGAAACCCACGTCCCCACTGCAGCGGACTCCGTCGCCAGCGGCCTCGCAAAAGACCCCCGCCGCTGCGCGATGCGGCGCTGTGTTGTCAAGGCTTGGCGGCTTGGCAAAAAAAAACAGCGGCGCGCATCGGCGCAGCTGCAAGCTCGCCGGATCCTTTTCGTACTGGATCCGTTACTGCGTAATCGTCGCCTTGATCGTTTTATTGTTACGCAAACCGCAATGGCGTTTTTCAACGCTCGGGCGGCGCTGCGGTCTGTAGTGTGATATGTCTCGTCGCTCGCAGCTACCCCCCAATTACGAACTTTGCAGAGATGCAGCATGCGGACCCATCAACGCGATTGGCGTAGCGCCTCTCGTCCGCCCGCGTCCCTCTTCATTGCCATCTGAGTATGATGTGAGTAAGCTGGCAGGGTGATCGCAGCGTCCGCAACCGTCGTCATTTGCGCCGCTGAGCTCCGGATAAATCAGGCGGGGGTTGCTCTCCGTTGCTCGCTAAAATTCCGCGCCGCACTTCGCAGTGGTCACAGTGGTTCTCCGCGGACTATCCCCTAAAGTCTCCTTGGCCAGATCGGTGAGGCCAGAATTGTGCCGTCCCTATAATCTCGCCGCCTCGTGATACGCGACAGAGCCAACCTTGATGGCGGTTTTCGCCAGCGGGCTCACGAGCGTCCATCCCCGACAGCGGGATCACCAAGCCATTGGCGAAATTAACGACCACCGCCCGTCAGAGCATCATCGAAGAGCGCCATCCGATGACCCCTGTCAGGGTCACGTACACTAATCGGCTTCCGGGGAAAGAGTGTCGGATCTGTCGCCCGATCTGTCGCCCGCTACCGTGCGAGGTGTCGGCCGTTGCAGGCAGTGGGAGCGTCTGACGATGCGGAGCGAGGAACTAGGCTCAACTGTTACGGTTAGCCCTGTAATATCGGCATCGACGGGCGAGCCTCGCCTCTTTGGCGGCTCGGCACGGATATGCAAGGAAATGCCGATGGACGTCGAAGAAGAATGGTTTGGCGAAAGGCGACGCGAGCGGAGCGGGGAGGATCGCCACGGCAGCTTTGACAGCGTTCGGGTCACGCGCAAGCGTTGTGATTGTCCGAGCTACGGAGGGCGCTCAACCGCCGGCCTGTTCGTCGGTACCGCCGGCCGAATCGGGATTCCTGCGACGGCGGTTCAATTACGTGCGGCACGATCTCAAGCACCAATTCCTGTCCGCCCGGGGATGCACGCACAACTCCCCGGAGGGGGGCTCGAAGCATCAGATGAAGGACAATTATGACACCCCACAGTGAGCGGCTTGAACAGCAAGCCGATCGGACCCGCACGCAACTGTCGGCAACATTGGAGGAGTTGCGCGCCCGAATGACCCCTGGCCAGGTCATCGATAGCGTCCTCGAGTATGCAAAGGAGGGGTCGACCGCGGAATTCTTAAACAACCTCGGGCGAGAAATTCGGCAAAACCCATTGCCGCTCGTTTTGATCAGCATCGGGATTGCGTGGCTGATAGTCGCCAGCACCCGGTCTACACAGCGCATCACTGCCGGGACGGCGAGTTCGGCAGGACAGAAAAAGGCGGACGCCACCACGGCGGCAAGCGCCGAGTCAGTCCGAACGCAGCAGTGGAGGCGAGAGAGATCCGGGCGGGTGAGCGATGTCACGAGCGGGGCCGCAGACTGTACGCGCGATCCGGGGGACGCTGTCGCAGACAGAGTGCCCGAGGCTACCTCGAACCCCGCCGGCACGGCCGCGGCGCCCGTGACCGCGCCCGGAGGCACATCTGGTCGCGAGGAATTTCGGGGCGAATCTCACGAATGACAGTACCACCGCGTCAGCGCCGGGCGCGGCGGCACGGCAGTGCAGCCGCACAGGGGTTCGCAGCATGAGCGCGTGCGGAAGCGGAACATGAACGTCGGTGACCTGCATCGAGAGACAACCGTCGGCTTGACGCGACCACCGCTTGCGCCGTTATGGACGATCGGACTGAGCGCCTTGCTAATCGTGCTCGGATTGGTTCCGCGGCGATCCCACGGTACGCCCTCCGCCGAAGGCGAGCGCGGACAGGCTGAGGAAGGACAGGGCCAATCCGGGAGGATGCCTTTGCGGCCCCCGGCTCGCGGATGGAGGGATATACTGCTGCGGGTCTACAAAGGCATCTCCGAAGACCGGATCTTTGCAAACGCCGCGGCCGTTACATTTTATGCTCTTCTTGCGCTATTTCCAGCGATTGCTGCTCTGGTGTCGATTTACGGGCTGTTCGCCGACCCGAGCACCATCCCCGGTAGCCTCGATGCGGTCTCGGGCATCTTGCCGGGTGCAGCGATCGACGTAATTCGCGACCAACTGACCAGGCTTGCCGCCCACGGTAACGCGAGCTTGGGCATCAGTTTTGGGGTTGGTCTCGCAATCTCGCTATGGAGTGCCAACGGCGGCGTCAAAGCACTATTCGAAGCGCTCAACGCGGCCTACGAGGAAAAGGAAAAGAGAAGCCTTATCGAGCTCTACGCCATCAGCCTGGGCTTCACGATCGCGATGATCCTTTTTCTGCTGGTAGCCGTCGTGTGCGTGATCGCTGTCCCGGTCATGCTGAATTATGTGCCCGGAGTGACCGGTCTGGTAGTCGGTATAACGAGATGGCCGCTCCTTTTGGTGCTCGTTGCCGTGGCGCTTGCTTTCGTTTACCGATATGGACCGAGCCGCACCGAGCCTCGCTGGCGCTGGGTCAGCTGGGGCAGTGCAGTGGCCGCGGTCGTGTGGCTCCCGGCGTCTGCACTGTTCTCCTGGTATGCGTCGAATTTTGGGAATTTCGATAAAACCTATGGCTCACTCGGAGCGGTCGTTGGCTTCATGATGTGGATGTGGCTCTCGATAATCGTTATTCTGGTCGGGGCCAGGCTGAACGCCGAAACCGAACGCCAGGTGGCGCGCGAGAGTGCGAGCGGTGCATGAAAGGCGCTCGCCGGCCCGCAACGAGAACAGCCGACACTATCGCGCCTCCATTCTGTAATTGCTGGATTTTTGACGGCAGTCGGGTCAGCAAGCCGTTGCAGCCCCGACTACGGCAAGCCGTCACAAGCATCCGGCAGCGGAACAGGAACATAGACTATTAACACGACACTGCTCGATTGGTTTGGCGCCGGATGCTGTCGGGGCAGCGTCCGCGCCATGCCATGTCTGCCGCCCGCCTGCCCGACTCCGAGAAGACGACGGAATAGCGAAAGCGCTCGTATCGCTAACCTATCCAGGCGCGGCGATAGAAATACCTACGCGCGATAGGTGCCGCGCGATCGGACCGGTATCACCGACCGCCTCCGGCACGCGGATTCTCGCGGGGTCCGATCGCCCACCGGCCGAGCTTGCCGCGCAAGGCGAGGTGCGCTGCTGCCTCTCGGGTCAGCCTTCCTCCGCCCGGTTTCGGCCGGCCCGGTGAAGGTGAACGACCTATCCCGGACTTGCTATTCGGCCGCTGCGGGTATTGGCTGGTTGAGGCCGTTCATATATTTGACGCTCACCGGCTGGCTCGTCTCGAATGGGCTCTTGAGGTCGAATTCCTTCGCCATCTCGCGCACTGCCGGGAACACCTCCTGCCCCAACAGGCGGATGCACGCCTTTGCGTCCTTGTGCGATACGGTGCCGTCATTGCCCCAGAACGCCAAGATGCCCGGCCGCGTTTCTTCGAGAAGGATGCGCAACTTGGCGATTACTGTCTTTGGCGTCCCGGCAATGATCATCAATTCCTCGAGCTGTTTTTCGAGGGCCGGACGGTAACGAGGGTTTTTCGAGCGCCCCGAGGCGAACTCGACGAAGGCACGACGATTTTCCGGACTGCCATACCCCGATGGCGTGCTCCAGACGGGATGGGCGAGACCGGTGAATTCGCCCTGCATCCACATGAATTGGCGAGCGTTCTCGATCGCTTTTTCCTCAGTCTCGGCGACGTGGATCTGCTTTAGGAGACCATGATAATCCGGGCCCGGGGTAAAGCCGGCTTCCGTCGCGGCATTGTCATAGATCTGCCAGATCTGCTTTGTCCGGTCGATCGGGGTGTTGAGCGCGATATAGGGATAACCGTGCTGTGCCGCCCAGATGATCGTTTCCCTACTGATGACACCAGGGATCCAGACTCGCGGATGAGGCTTCTGCAGCGGCACCGCCCACGGATTGACCACGCGGTGCTGGTAATGGGTGCCCTCCCAGCGGAACGGTCCCTTGCGCGTCCAGGCCGCGACAATGAGGTCATGCGCCTCCTCGAAGCGTTCGCGGTTGAAGGCCGGGTTAACGCCTGTGGCCAACTGCTCCTGCCCGCCGCCGCGCACAAAGCCGGAGACGAGTCGCCCGTTCGAGATCATATCGATCATCGATAATTCTTCGGCGAGCCGCACCGGGTTTTCGGCCAAAGGCAGCGGATTGCCCAACAGAACGATCTTCGCCTTTTTTGTCGTGGCGGCGAGTATCGAGGCAAAGATATTGCACTTTGCCTGCATGCAGAACGGCGCGTTGTGATGCTCGTTCAGCATGAATCCTTCAATGCCCATTTCCTCGGCATAGACGTAATGCTCGAGATATTCGTTATAGAGCCGGCTGCCGGCGATCGGGTCGAAGTACTTGTTCGAAAACATCAGCGCCGTCGCGCCGAATTCGAGCCCAATCCTGGCCGGGTAGGCCGACATCGGCTGCTCGGTGAAGTACATCAATTGCATGCGTTCCTCCTTTCCGACGTTGCTCGGCTCCGCGTTTATCCCAGGGAGTCTGTCACAGGGTCGGCGCCTGGCCAATGGTCTTAGCCGAGGGGCCGGCCTTTGCGGGCGATGAATTCGGGAAAAGCTTCCTCGGCCCCTGCTCCTCTGAATACATGGGTCGTAAATTCGCGCTCCTCGGTCCATTGCTGTTCGAGATTTTGCCCCTTCTGCCGCAACAGCAACGCCTTGACTCCCACGATCGCAGCACGATTGTTGCCGGCAATCATACGCGCGAGCTCCATGGTTTTTGCCCGCAGCTGATCGCGCGGCACCAGGTGGTTCAGTAATCCGATGCGATAAGCTTCGTCGGCCTCGACGACCCGCGCCGTGAACAGGAGCTCCTTAGCGATCGGCCAACCAACCTGATTGGGCAAGGTCCACGTGCTGTTGATCCGTCCATAGGCCGCGGCGAGAAAACGGAAGCGCGTATCTTCGCAGCCGACCCGCATATCGAGCGAGGAGGCGAGAACCGCGGCGCCGCCATAGGCAAGGCCGTTGATCATGCCGATCGTCGGCTTCGCGCTGGCGGCGATCTCATAGCTGCCCCGGCTGCGGCGAGCGTCCAATTCTTGTTGAGTGTAGCGGCGGTCATCCTCGCGCTGCTCGTGGATGTCGCCGCCGGCCGAGAAGGCGCGGCCGCCTGCACCGGTGATGACGATACAGCCGATCGCATCATCGGCATCGAGTTCTTTGACCGCGTCGCGTAACTCGGCCGACAGCCGCCGGTTCATCGCGTTGAGCTTTTCGGGACGGTTCAGTGTAATAAGGCCAACGCCGTCTTCACTTTCAACCAATACATGTTCATAGGCCATCACTTGCTCCGATCAATGCTGCTGTCGCTACGAGAAGGCCCCGAGCTTTTACGAGCCGCCCGGAGAAGGCCAACCAAGCGGACAGAGTATAGCCGCTGCTCCGACTAACGGGATCAAAATCATCCAAGCCCCTACTTGTATACTTGTCTAAATCCGGCGCAGTGTGGCAACTACTGTTCGGATCATATGTGGTCGACCAGCCAAGCAACTGAGCCGCGCCGCACCTGTGCTTCGTTGCGCGCAGTCTGATCTACGCTGCTCAACGCTCCGTACTGCGCCAAGATGCACCGCAACCGGCTATGGCGATTGTCGCTGATGGGAAGCGCGCCACCGACCCGGGGATATACTCCAGCCTGGACCGATGTCGGCGGCTAGACTTCACGCATGCGCTCACTTCTGCCGAGGCGCGACAGAGCGCACTTCGGTTCTGGCCGGACCTTTTTGCTCCAGCTCGCAGGGTTTCTCGGCCGCAATGCCGGTCGTCCCCATCCCCGCGGTTGTCTATAGCCTGTCCCTCGAGAGGTCCGAACTGAGGAGGCATTCGGACGCCGGTCTTGAACTTCCCGGTCAACGTGGTCTCCAGTCTCCTTTCGGCTTAGGGTGGTCAACCGCGGGCTTCCGAAAAAGCCGTCGGCTTTGGCCGTGGAGTTGCTCAATATATTTAGCGAATGCTGGTCCAGCTCGACCAATTCTCGCATCTGACGCGCGGTTGGCAATACGTCGCAGTCCTTGATGCAGCGTGGAGGAAGCCTTGACCCCCGGTGAGCGATCTCTCGCCCCTTATCCCAATTGGTCCTGCGCCGACCCAACACAGGTAATCGATCGCACGCTGCGCGGCTTCGAGTGCGCGCGGGCTCGATAAACCACACGAGACCCGAGGGCACTGGCACTTCCGCCATTTCGAGCGGGCTAGCCCTGCTGTGCGCTCCGCATTTACCCGGCGCGAAGCGCGCGCCGGCATTGATCGTGAGAGGGCAACCCCGTTTGGGATCTCTGGAACCTCGGCGGCTGTAGAGCAGGCCCCACCGAAATGTTTAGAATTCCGAAACTCCACGAATTCGCGGTAGCGTGAAATGCGCCACAGCCAAGCTTTTCTCTGCCCGGTGGATGTCCCCGCAAACCAGCGGAATGGCACGGAGCATGGGACCGCGGCCGGTGCCACCTCCGACTGAGAAGCAGTTCGCCCGGAAGGAGTTTGAGCCGGCGTCTCGAGCAGACCATAGTGGAGCGCTCTGCAGGCCCGACGACCGAATTCCCGACGCGCCGAGGCGGGCGGCATCTCATTCACTCGGCCGAAGCGCATCGCGGCTTCATCTGCTCCTGGTACATACTATCACACGTGCAGTATGCGCTCAACGACCCGGCGTGGAGCATCCTCGGGGAGGACGAAATCCGCCGGCGTATCGACGCCCTTCCCCCGCCGGCCTAGAAAAATTCCGCGACACGCGCAGACAGCCGGCCGCGAAGGTCGCCGAAGCGTGTGGACCATGCGTCGCAACACTGTTCGGCGCATACTTCTTTTGGTTTTGACATCTCTCCGCGCCCAGAACGACATTTTACACATGACTTGCTATAATTCTTTTGTAATTACGAGGTGTATTGTCCAGCGACGGGGCTATAGAGTGTAGCCAGCCGTGGAGTTCATCCTTGGGCTCTACTGTCACCCCCCTAATGAAAGGGAAAGGGCCAGTAATTCTTCTGCCGTTGCCATCCGCATAGGGAGCACAGAGACCACGAGCGTCAAAGCGATGATGACGAGCGCGATCATCCGCATTTGGGGGGCACCCTCTTTCTTGCGATTATAAACGCGACGCGCGCGGGCGCCAACGAGCCGTTAGCGCCTCCTGCGATATCGTCCCCGGCTCGGCGGCTCAAGGTTCGGCTGCGCCGCCGCCGCCGGCTTATGTTCCGGGTACGGTTCAGCAGCGCGCGGATCTCGCGCAGTGCGGTGATGCGCGGCGAGAGCGGGTAGCGGTCGCCTTCCATGATGTGGTCGAGCTCGGCGAGGAAGTGCTCGGCCGGGTCGTCGGTCAGGGTGCAGGTCCATCGTGTTGATGGCGGTGGCTCCGGAGATGAGGTGAGGGGCTTTTAACCCCAGCCGCCCCAAAGACCCGTCTCGATGTTCTCAAAGAATTTAGGTTTTTCTGCAGGTACTTTGCGTAGCGATAGTGAAGAATCGATGCATTCGGCACCGCATACGTCACACGCTGTAAATCGAAGCGACGCTGAACCCAATCCGGGATTACGTGCTTCTCAGTATCTGCGTCCATTCCGGAGAAAATGCAGCTTTTTATTGACTTTCACCTGACGAAATTACAGTTCGTCTTCGCCACGGGCGTGTGACTGATTTTTCACGGCTGACGGAGGCAATTCGGGACTATCTGCTGTCGGGAGTGCACTGACAGACGTTGTCGTTGATGGCCTATATTCTGTTGCTGTTTATTCCCCTGTCCCTGGCGCTGCGCTACCTCGTCGAGGCGCCGGCCGCCTGGGTCTTCCTGACCGGCGCCGCGGGGATCGCCGTGCTCGCCGATTGGCTGCGCCGCGGCACCGATCAGCTTGCCGAGCGCGCCGGCAGCACAATCGGCGGGCTGCTCAACATCAGCCTTGGCAACACTGCCGAGCTGATCCTCGCCCTCTTCGTTCTTTCCCGGGCGCATGTGCGGATTGTCCAGGCGCAGATCACCGGCTCGATCATTGGCACGACATTGCTGTTTCTCGGAGTCTCGGCGTTGGTCGGCGGAATCGGACGAGTCCGCCAAACTTTTAACCAGGCGAGCGCCGGCCTGCTGTCGACATTGCTGCTTTTGGTGGTCATCGCGATCCTGCTGCCGGCGGTGTTTGACCTCACCGAACGTGTCACCGCACCCGGGGTCAACACCTCCCTGATCGACGAGCGGTTGAGCCTCGGCGTCTCGGTTGTCCTGCTGCTGCTCTACGCCGCTAACCTCATCTACACCCTCGTGACCCATCACGACGTGTTTGCCGGAGATGCGCCGAGCGGTCAGGCCGAATGGACCGCTGCCCGTGCGCTGGTTGTCATGGTTGTCGCTACGGCGGCAATCGCGATCCAGTCCGAGCTCGTCTCGGGGGCGCTTGAGGCGGCCTCGCCTCAACTCGGGTTGCCCCCGGTGTTCCTCGGTGCGGTCGTTTTGGCACTGGTCGGGACTGTGTCCGATCTGTTTGGCGCGGTGGTTTTCGCCCGCGAGGACAAGATGGACATCGTGTTCACGATCTGCATCGGCTCGGCGGTTCAGACCGCTCTCGTCATTGCACCACTGCTGGTGCTCGCCTCATGGCTCACCGGCCAGCCGATGAATTTGGTCTTTAGCAGCCCGCTCGACCTCTTCGCCATCGCCGGTGCCGCATTCATCGTCCGGTCGGTGGCGGCGGACGGCGAGACCACTTGGTTCGAGGGGCTGTTGCTGGTCGGCGTCTATCTCCTGTTCGCGCTCGCATATTACTATTTCGAGAGCCCGGTCTGACGGCGGCCCGGGGGGCGGTAAGGGCCGATGGCGTTTCGGCCACCAGGCGGCCAAAGACGCGGGCTGATTTTGCCAGCCGTGCTGGCGCGAAGTTTCGGAACCGGTCTCGGGCTAGCGCTAGCGGGGTCCAAAGCCGAAGACGCTCCCGGCCTCCTGCGGATCATCCATCGCCCGCAGCCCGCGGATGACCGCGCGCAGCATCGCTCCCACGTCGCGAACCGAGGCATCCCATTCGCAGTTGGGCGCCAACCCCGTCAAGCAGGGCGAGGCACTCCCCGAGTGCCGCGATCATGCCGGCATGGGTCACCGGCGACGAGCGCGGTGGCTTCGTTCCAAATCGCCTCTTTCTCCTCTCGCGCGCGACCCAGAGGGTCGGCATCGGCGGACTCGGCGAGGGCGTAGGTCTCGTAGGCGGCGTCCGCCTTTTGCTGCAACTCGTGAAACTCGTGCAGCAGGGAGAGGAAGCGGTCGGCGGGTTGTGTGGACCGTGCATAGCCGTCTCCGGGCAAAAGAGACGTCCCCCGCGGGCAGCATGCCACAAAATCGACGACGGAGTTCAAACCGCGGCGGCCTCGATGAACTTGATTACCTGGGTCAGGCATACGTCGTCGTTGTCGATCTCGCCTTCGGCCATGCCGTGCTCGGGATCGGCGAGCCGCTGCAGCTTGATCGCGCAGTCCCGAAAGTTGCGCGGCGGCGTGACATTGATCGCGCGGAGGACCTCGTACATGCGGTCGGCCGCAGCACGGTACGCGTCGTCCTCGTCGGGGTCGTCGAGGATGCCGGCTAGGCCGTCGAGGGCACGGTTCAAAGCGCGGTATTCGCGATCGAGCGCGTGCAGCTGGCATTCCGAGGAAACAGGTTCCCCGAGCAAGCCCGCAGCAGCGCCGTAACCCCTGAGGAAATGGATCGCCCAGTCGAACGCGGCGTCCCAGCCGTCAGGGCGAAACGGCGCCACCGTCCGCAACAACTTGAGCCGCACGAGGCAATCATCGAGGCTGGCCACCGGCACCGTGCTCATCTGATCGTTGATCTCGTCGGCAAGCTCGGCAATCCGCTGGGCAAGCGGTTCGCGTACGGCCTCGCCGGGATCGGCAAAGCCGCGGGGCTCGTCATACACGGCGCAAAGTGCGTCAAGCTCGGCGGCGAGCGCGCGCAGAGACATGCGGTTCTCCTTCCGAACGTCATCATGTCACCCGGCCCGTTTAATCTTGCTGTATCAAAAACGTGGTTTCGGAAATGGCCTGCGGCGGCCCCGTAATGAGCAAACGCCTGGGGGTAAGGGCCGAGGCCGTCCATCAGGCGGCCACAGGCGCAGGCTTTTTTGCAATCGTTCAACTTTTCAGACGTCGCACCGGCTCCTCAGCGACGAGCGCAATCGGCGGTATGGTGGTTGCGAATTCGCAACCGGTCCGTACGCCTTTGCACCTCGCTCAGGACTTGCCGCTCGCCCGCGCCTGGCTGCCAGCACGCCGCTGACGGCCCGCCGATGCATTGGGCGGTCAATAGCCCCTTATCTCCGGCATGAAAGACGCCGTCCTGGTCCTGAACATGGCGGCGTCTCTAACTACTCGGTTTCGTGAAGGAGCACGAAAACCAGGACAGTTCCGCGCATCCCGAGCGCGCTACGCGGGGTTTGCGGCCACGAAATCGATGTTGTTGAAAACGTTTTCAGCGCGCCACCGCCAATGCTTTCAACATCAGCATTGGCCTTTGCTCAGCTGCGGCATCAGCTCGGGATGTCGGATCTCGACCGCGCCGGTTTCGAGATCGTGGGCGATGTCATCGAAGTCCTCCGCCATTCGGCACAACGCGTCTTCGATCGCGGACTGACGGGTCATGCTTGCCAACCGACGCGCACGCTCTGCTTGTTCGCGGTAGTACCGGGGCGGATGCATATCCCATCAACGCAATTCCCCTCGTGTTAGTTGCTTCTGGTATACACAGCGCGCAGCGTGGTAGCGACGCCTGCGATATCGAGCAGCAGCGCAGCCGAACGTCATTGGCGGACCGCGATTGGTCTGCACGCCCGCTAGTGTGGTGTCTCGTAAATAGGTTGACATAGCGGCGATTTTTCGCACACAGTGCAGCGTTGCCTTTTGGGGGAGGGCAGAGGTGGCGCGCAGTAAGATCGTTTTGGATGCCGCGGAGAGCCGTGAATTGCAGCGGCGGGTTAACGCGACGACGGTGGCAGTACGCGACCGGCAGCGGGCGGAAATCATTATGCTCAGTGCGGCGGGGATTTCGCAGGGCCAAATCGCCTCGCGGGTCGGCGTATCGCGGGCAACGGTGAACCATTGGTGCCAGCAGTTTCTCACCCAGCGTCTCGCCGGACTGGAGGACGCGGCGG
>JAFMSA010000337.1 GCA_017353855.1 Alphaproteobacteria bacterium | reverse complement strand
CATTGCCGCGATCGCCGAGGCTGCGCTCGACGGCTGCGGCCCGTTGCGGATCGGAATTGGCGAGCAGCACCTTGAGGTTGGTCGACAAATCCGCACCACTTTGTTGTGCGCCGCCCCAAGCAAGTCCGATGCCAGCGGTGCGAGGGACTGAAAAGAGACTGGCTGATCTCTCTGTTGGACGTATCATCGCCGGATCAGCCCATTGCGCCGGAGACGCAGGAATGATGCGCCAGTATGAAACAGTGCTCGTCGACGACCGCGGTGAGGGATTGCTGCTGTTGACACTCAACCGGCCGCAGGTCGCCAATGCGATGAATACTCAGATGGGCCGCGACCTTCTTGCCGTTTTCGACGAGGTCAACGCGGCGCCGGCGAAGCAACGCTGCATCGTGCTGACCGGCGCCGGAGAGCGGGCCTTCTGCGCCGGCGGAGACCTTAAAGAGCGCCACGAGATGACGGACGGGGCATGGCAGGACCAGCACCTGCTGTTCGAGCGCATGATCAGAGCGTTTATCGGTTGCCCGGTCCCGGTGATCGGTGCGGTCAACGGAGCGGCTTTTGCAGGGGGGTGCGAACTGGCGCTGTGCTGCGATTTCATTTACGCGGCCGAAACCGCTCGCTTCGCGCTTACGGAGGTGACGCTCGGTATCATGCCTGGCGCCGGCGGGACCCAGAACCTGCCACGCGCTGTCGGCGAGCGGCGAGCCAAAGAAATCATCCTGACCGGACGGCCGTTCACGGCGGCGGAAGCTTACGACTGGGGCATGGTAAACCGGCTGTGCGCCGCCGGGCGAGTGGTCGAGGAAGCGCTGGGAACCGGACGCTGTATCGCCGATAACGCCCCGCTCTCAGTACGGCAAGCCAAGCACGCCATTCATTTCGGCATGCAGATGGAACTTGCGAACGGGATGTTGTTCGAAATAGAGGCTTACAACCGCATGGTCCCGACAGAGGACCGGCGCGAAGGGATTGCGGCATTTAACGAAAAGCGCAAGCCCCGATTCAAGGGCCGGTGAGGACAATGGAGCTACGATGACCGAAGGCACGCAGGCTGCAGGGCTTACCGAGTTTCTCGCGTTCCGCGCGACGAACCTCGCCTACCAGGACATCGCGGAGCAGGCTCGGGATCTCGCGCGGCAATGTGTTCTGGATTATTTCGGCGTGGCCATCGCAGGGGCCCACGATCCCCTCGTGCAGATGTTGCTCAGCGAACTGACCGAGGCCGGCGGTGCGCCACAGGCGAGCCTCATCGGCCGTGAGGGGCGGCTGCCTGCGCTGTCCGCGGCGCTCGTCAACGGCGCGGCGGCGCATGCGCTCGATTACGACGATGTGAACATGGCGATGCCGGGCCATCCTTCGGTGGCGATCTTACCTGGACTGTTGGCGCTCGGGGAGCTCAAGGGTTCCTGCGGCCGCGATGTCGTCACGGCGTTCGTCGCCGGCTACGAAACCGCGTGCCGCATTGGCGCGGCATTGCAGCCGGGGCATTACAATATCGGCTTCCATTCGACCGCCACGGTGGGAAGCTTCGGCGCTGCCGCCGCCTGTGCCAGGCTGCTGGGGCTGCAAACGCAAGGCACCGCGGTCGCACTCGGCATAGCAGCCACTCAGGCGGCAGGACTGAAATCGCAGTTCGGCACGATGTGCAAGCCGTTTCATGCAGGAAAGGCATCACAGAACGGTCTGCTCGCGGCGCGCCTTGCCGCGCGCGGATTTTCCAGCCGGACCGATATCGTCGAATGTGTGCAGGGTTTCGCCGCCACTCATGGCCCGACTTTTGCGGCGGAGGTGGCGCTGGCCACGCCCGAGAAGGGTCTGCACCTGTTCGCCAATCTCTTCAAATACCACGCCGCGTGCTATTTCACGCATGCACCGATCGAATGCGCCCGCCAACTCCGCAGCCGTCATCAGCTCACGCCGGAGGCGATTGCCGGCGCCACGTTGCGGCTCGACGCGAGCTGCGAGCGCGTCTGCAACATTGCCGCACCCCGAGACGGATTGCAAAGCAAGTTCAGCCTGCGCCAGACCGTCGCCATGGCCTTGGCCGGTGTTGACACCGCGAGCCTTGGTGCCTACAGCGTCGACAATGCACTGGACCCGATGCTGATCGGACTGCGCGAGCGCGTAACGTTCGACTGGCAGGAGAGCTGGCCACAGACACTCGCCGAACTCGACATCGAACTTGCCAACGGCCAACACGTGACCGCCCGGCATGATGCCGGCATCCCAAATCCCGATACCAACGATCAAGGGCACCGTCTCGCCGCCAAATTCGACGCGCTCGTCGAACCCGTGCTCGGCGCTCCTCGCACTCGTGAGCTGCGCGAAACGATCACCGGACTGGATGCGCTGGCCGATATCGGCAGTCTCGCGAGGCTCGCTGCCGAGGTGCGTCAGTCCTAACGAGCGTCCGCTAACCTGGCGGCTTATTGCCTTATTCGAAACGGCGCGGATACCCGTTGCCGCCGAACGCCGACTCATCGCATCGGCCATCGGCCCTGCACGACAGATACTGGCCGCGAGCCTATCCGGCCGGGGTGCCGGCTGGCCTGGCTGGCCGGGTGTTGTTTCACCGCGGTAAGCCGGGCCCTGCGCCGATGCATGCAACGATCCTGCAGCTCCAGATGGGAGGTCCGGCGCGGCCTCTCTGAGCCAGCTCTGCCTCGGCAGGCTCAAAACGGACCTCGATTGCTGGCTTAGTTTAGTTACTTACTACTTAACCCCGGCTCGCGGCTTGCGGGACGGGCCGATGCTGCCGAGCACGCGCCGCGCCGAGGCGCGGGAGCGGTATCATCGCTTACAAGAATTGCTTCGTGCCAGAGACGCCATTGGCGTGTAATCGGCGCGTCCGGATTTTTGTCGGCGAACGGGCGAGCAAAGGACAGGCGGACGCCCTTGTCAGCGTGTTCAGCGACAACAAGGCGGGCGGCTCGCCGACCTCGCCTCTTTGGTGGGCGAAGTCGGATCGGCGTACGCCCGAGATAACCGCCAGGTCGGCCAGATGGGCGAGGGCACGGAGGATTGACCGTATCGCGAGATACCCGACGACGGCCAGTGCCGTCAGTCGGCCCTGATCGGCCCGCTGGCGGTTAGAGTTGGACGTCGGAAGTTATCGAGCAACGGCAATGCGGTCGGCAACATCATTGCGGACAGCATCCGGCACCGTATTCGTGACGCCATTGAGTGCCGGATTGCCTGTCCGCAGCGTACCCAAAGGCAGCAGAGGTCCCGGCTGCACACCGCCGGGGTATTGCCGCGGCTGCCGAGTCCTCGATAAATCCGGCGCTGCGGTTTCGCCGGTGTTCGGCCGACAACTCAGTACGACCGGGGCAGGCCCAGTACGTGCTGGCCAATATAGGAGAGGATCAGGTTGGTCGAGATCGGGGCGGTCTGGTAGAGCCTCGCCTCCCGCCATTTGCGTTCAATGTCGTATTCGCGGGCGAACGCGAATCCGCCATAGGTCTGCATCGCCGCCTCGGCGGCATGCCAGGTTGCCTCCGACGCCAACAGTTTCGCCATGTTGGCGTCGGCACCGCATTCCTCGCCGTCGTCGAACAGCGCGGCAGCGCGGCGGCAGACCATATCGGCCGCCTCGAGCTCCGCATAGGCGCGCGCCAGCGGGAACTGGACACCTTGGTTCTGCCCGATCGGCCGGTCGAAGACAACACGCTCCCTTGCGTAGTCGATACCTTTCCTTAGCAGCCAGCGTCCATCGCCGATGCATTCCTGGGCCACCAGGATGCGTTCAGCATTCATTCCGTCGAGGATGTAGCGAAACCCCTTTCCTTCCTCGCCGATCAAGTTTTCGGGCGGCACTTCGAGATTGTCGAAGAAAACTTCGGTCGTGTTGTGGTTGATCATCGCTTCGATCGGCCGGATCTCGACCCCTTTACCAAGGTTTTCGTGCAAATTTACGAGAAACACCGACAGCCCGTCGGTGCGCCGCCTGACTTCGTCGACGGGGGTGGTGCGCGCCAGCAACAGCATCAAATCGGAGTGCCGGGCTCGCGAGGTCCATACCTTCTGCCCATTGATGACATAGTGATTACCGTGCCGCACGGCCCGCGTCTTGAGCTTCGTCGTGTCCGAGCCGGTGGTCGGCTCTGTCACTCCGAAGGCCTGCAGCCGCAATTCCCCGGAAGCAATCTTTGGCAGATAGCGCTGCTTTTGCTCCTCGCTGCCGTGCCGCAGCACGGTCCCCATAATGTACATCTGGGCGTGGCCCTGGCTGGCGGTGCAACCCGAGGCGTTGATCTCCTCCAGGATCACCGCGGCGGCGCGCAACGGCAGGCCTGAGCCGCCATATTCCTCGGGGATCAGTGAAGCGAGAAAGCCGCCTTGCGTCAGCTCGGTGATGAACTCGGTCGGATAGGCCTGCTCCGCCTCCAGCCTGCGCCAATAAGCACCGGGGTAGCGCTCGCAAATCTTGCGAACTGATTCGCGCAGCTCAAGGTAGTCCTCGCCGAGCGCCATATCCGTCATCTCGCCCTCCTTATTCCGGGTCTTGTCCGACAATAGCCCGGCTTCCCGGGTTTTGCACCCCACAGGCCCCGGACTCCGGGAAGCCTCGCATCTGTGTGCACTCTATTTTTGTGTGCACTTTATTTTTCTCCCGCAATCGATCCCGAGGCGGCGCAGGCGATTGCATGCCGGGCCCACGCCGGTGTCGAGATCCGACCGCCGCTCCCGGTGCAGGGATGACCCCCGGTGAGCTCAAGGCCGAGCTGTCGCCTTTTATCGTAAGGGACGGTTGCCCCGTTCCCTGCCTTTGACCGGGCAACGCGCCCCTTCGGTCGGCCTTGGCGATCCGCACGGATTGAGACCCCGCGCCGATGTGTTGAATCACAATCAAAAAAGCGGTCGGGCCGCCGCTCTTCCCCGAGGAAGCCGATATCGCCTGGTTCGAGGGTCGAACCGCTGCTGCATCACCGTCCTTTGTGAGACGAGCCAGCTGGATGACAGTGCCGATCTCGGCCTATCCTGTCGATCGAGAGAACCCGGGCGGCACGGTTCGCGTGCCAAGCGGACCCCGCCTTACCAAGCTTCCACAATCGCCGATGGACAGGTCATGCTTGCCGCAGGGAACGACAATCTTTTCATCCGCGTGTGCACCGCGATCGGTCGGCTGGGTCTTGTCGGGGAGATCCGGTTCCGGGTCGCCCCCGCCATACGCTGATCGCGATGCTCTGCAACCCTCTCGCAACTGAGCCCGGCGCGGTTTGGCGGCTGCGGCCCATCGGGTCCGGATTGTGAACCGGCTATTCGGACGCGTCGGTCGGGCCACGGCCGATCAGCAACCACTGCATTCGGCATCTTACAGTACTGGATCCGCAGCCCCGTTATCGTTGGTGGGCCTTTCATTCGACAAACCATGTCTGCCGACCGCAACGCCCGCACCGCGGATCGGGGAAAGCAATTCCGACATGTTTCCACCGCCTGC
>JAFMSA010000034.1 GCA_017353855.1 Alphaproteobacteria bacterium | reverse complement strand
CACTTTCTGATGAATGTGCGCGGCCCGTCGGAAGACAAAGCAATCTTCGTGACGTCCGACGCGGCCGATCCAGGGTTACGCAGGTGGTCGACGGCAACTGGAGCATTCACTGGATCCTGGAGAAGTCCCTGTTCGCCGACTGCACGAATTGATCGACTTTTTCTGCGACAAGGAGACCTGTGACTTCGTCCGAACTTCGGAGGCTTGCGCAATGGCTGACTCTCCACGACTGTTGATGCTGGTCGGGGCTGCTACTCCGCCCGGCCGCCTTGCCGCGGCAATCGCGGCGGCCGCCGAGGCGGTCCGCGGAAATGCTAGCGCCATCGATGTCGATGTCATGAACCTTGCTGAAACGCTGATCGACACGTGCGATGGACGGCCGCTGGACAAATACGCTCCAGAAACCCGCCTAGCAGTTGACCGGATTTCCGGCGCCGCGGGGGTGCTGTTCGCTGCGCCGGTCTACCGGGCGAGCTTTCCGGGAGTTCTGAAGAACTTGCTGGATATCGCGCCAGTCGAGGCGCTCCGCGGAAAGCCGGTAGGCATTGTCGCAATGGGTGGTTCCGCGCATCATTATCTCGCCGTCGATACGCAATTGCGACAGGTTTTCGGCTGGTTCGGGGCTCTGGTCGCGCCAACCAGCGTGTATCTGACCGCCGCGGATTTCCGTGACGGCCGGCTATCATCTGAATCAGCGCGCACGGATTTGACCGCACTGACAGATACGTTAGTGGTATTGGCGCGTCGGCTTGACCCAGCCTCGCTCGGTCCGCCGCCTCTGGCCGCAAAATTCACCTGAACAGGACTAACGGCGAGCCGCAGGACTAGACTGGTTGACGCCACGACGTGTGGCGGGATCAAGGGATGAGAGCGCTGCCCTGGATGACAAGATCGTCCAGGGCAAGCGCAAAGCCGTGCGTAAGCAGCGGTTCAGGAGGTTGAGGCTTGCATCGGGAGCCCCGGTGGCGGTGGCGCTGCCGCTGTCTCTGCTTTCGAGGCGAACGAGTTCCCGACCGGCGAAGCAAAAGCCGGCCTTGCGCGAGCCCGTTGCTGCTGTTACTGCAGGTGGGCGTCTCCAGCCGACCAATGCCCGGGGACGGCGGTGGCGCATTTCGATCGCGCGCCATCGCCTCCAACCCGGAGTTCTCGGTCTACGACGAACCGCCCTCGGCGCTCGATGTCTCTGTCCAGGCCCAAATCCTCAATTTCATTAAATGAAGGATCTTAAACGTCGGCTCTGACTAACCTCCTGGTCACCTCGCGCAAGCTTGCGCTCATCCATCAGATGTCGCGCGTATCACCATGTGTCGTCGAGATTGCCTCCGCCGAAGTTGCTCGCAGCACGGCTCACCCATGGACGCGTTCGTGGTCGATATGATCCCGAGCATCGAGGCGACTGGCTGCACCGGAAAACCATTGGCGGCCGAAGTGCCCGGACCCGGTCCATCCGCCCTTGAGCTGCAGCTTTCATCCGCGTTGCGGGTTTGAACCCACTGCCGACACGAACGGCCGGAGCTGAGCGCCGTTGGAGGCATTCGGTTCGCGTGTCACGCCGTGGCAGAGGGTCGCTTGTCTCAGGAATCTCGCTTGCTCAGGGAGCCGGGCCGGGCTGATAGTCCCGAGCTCCACTCTGCCGGCGTTCTCCGTCCGCATCCGTAAAGCCGGGCATCCATGCACCAGGCGCTAGCTCGAGATGGCAGGCAATAGCATGGGACGCTGTCAACGTCTTGAGCGGAGGCGGCATCTCATCGCAGACCGCGCCCAATTTGTGCTGGCAGCGTGTCGCAAAGACACAGCCCGAACCCGCTGAGGCAGGCGCAGTGACAGCGGCCGGTTCCGAGACGGGCTCGTCATCCGTGGCCGAGGCGAGCAACATTTCGGTATAAGGGTGGTGGGGAGGCGCTAACACCTCGGCGGCGGTGCCGATCTCGCAGATCCGGCCGCGATACATCACTGCTATGCGGTCGGAGAGCTGAGCGACCACGGCGAGATCGTGCGAGATGAACAGGTAGGATAAGCCGAAGGCGTCGCGCAAATCAGCCAGCAGATTGACGATAGTCGCCTGCACCGACACGTCGAGCGCGGAGACCGGTTCGTCGCAGACGATGAAACGCGGCTCCGTGGCGAGAGCACGGGCAATCGCGACCCGCTGGCGTTCGCCCCCGCTGAGCTGATGGGGAAAGCGCTTCCGGTAGTAAGCCGGCAGCCGCACCATATCGAGCAGCGCATCTACCCGCTTAGCGCGAGCATCGGGTTTTGCCAGCTTGAACAGCGAGAGCGGCCGCTCCAGTGCTTCGCCAACCGATAGCCGAGGATTTAGCGAGGAGCCGACATTCTGGAAGACGATCTGCGCCTGTTTGCGAAAAGGGCTCAGTGCGCCGGCCGGCAAATGGGCCAAATCGGCGCCATCAAATTCAACGCTTCCGTTGCTTTGGCGCAGCAGCTGCAAGAGCAGGCGGCCGAGGGTCGATTTGCCGCACCCGCTCTCGCCGACGAGACCCAGAACCTCACCGGGCGAGATCGAGAACGTGACGTCATTGACCGCCGCAAGGCGTTTTTCATTTCGGTACAGAACCGGCCGGCCGCGAGAGAGCGATAGTTGCCAAGAGGTGAGACCTCTGGTGCTATCGAACGTCTTGCTGAGGCGCGTAACGTTGACGAGCGCGTCCCCGCGCCGGAATGACGGCGCCAAATCCGCGGCAACCTGCTGGCGCGGCCAATGGCCTGACGCATCCGCTTTCCAGCAGCGCACCCGGTGGCCGTCTGCGGCCACCGTCAGGAACTGGGAACCGGCACTGCAGGGCGGCTCGTGGAAGGGACAACGTGGGGCGAACACGCAGCCGGCGTCCGGATCCGCGCTCGTCGGCAGCTGGCCTGCAATCGCGGCGAGGCGGCTACCCCGCGTCGCAGCCGCCAGCGGGGGCCGCGAGGCGAGCAATCCCTTGCTGTAGGGATGGGCAGGCCGTTCCAGAACGCGCCGGACATCGCCGAATTCGACGAGCTGACTGGCATACATGACTGCGACGTCATCGCAGAGCCGCCGAACGACGCCGAGATTGTGGCTGATGAAAAGGAGGCTGGTGCCCTTGTCGCGTCTGAGGCGCGACAGCAGGCGCAGAATCTGCGACTCGACCGTGACGTCGAGCGCCGTTGTCGGCTCGTCGAGGATCAGGAGCGGCGGCTGGCAGGCGAGCGCCGCGGCGATCAGCGCGCGCTGCTTCATTCCGCCCGACAGCTGATGCGGGAAGGCGCGGGCAACTTCGGTGACACGCTCGATCCCCATCTCCTGCAATGCGATCTCGGCGCGACGTAGCGCCGGGGCCAGCGGCAGTCCTAAATGATGCACCATCGGCTCGGCAATCTGCCGGCCGACCCGCAGCGCCGGGTTGAGCGAGGTGAACGGATCCTGAAACACCGCGCCGATGCGTCGTCCGAGGATGCCTCGCCGCCGAACCGGCGTCAGCGCCGAGAGGTTCTCGCCCTCGAACAGGATCGAGCCGGTAATCTCCGCCGCCGGCCCGAGAAAATCCAGAATCGCGCCGGCGATGCTGCTCTTGCCGGAGCCGGATTCGCCGACAATCGCGAGCGCGCCACCTGGCGCAAGCGCAAAACTGACATCGTGGACAGCGGTGACCTGGCGCTCACCGCCGCGATAGCGGATCGTGAGATTGCGAAGCTCGAGCAGCGGCGCGTTCATCAGCGGCCGTCGAGCTTTGGATCGAGCACCCCCCGCAGGCCATCGCCGAGGAGGCTGATGCCAATAACAGTGAGGCTCATTGCAAGTCCGGGCGCCAACGAGATCCACGGCGCGGTATCGACAAAGGCGCGGCCGTTGGCAATCATCAAGCCCCAGTCCGCTGCGGGCGGCTGCACCCCAAAACCGAGAAAACTGAGCACTGCCCCCAACAGTACCGCAAATACAACGCGCAGACTGGCCTCCACCATCAATACCGGCCAGATATTGGGCAACAGCTCGCGCATCAGAATGTAGCGCAACCGCTCGCCGCGGGCGCGGGCCGCCTCGATGAACTCGCCGCTCATCAAATCCAGCGTGACGCTGCGCGTGACTCGCGCAATCGGCGGCACGGCCAGAACGCCGATCGCTACCGAGGTCTTGACGAGGCTCGGCGGCGTCACCGCCAGAATCAGCAGAACCAGCATGATCGGCGGGAACGCCATCATTACATCGAGCGTGCGCATGATCAGCTCGTCGGTCAAGCCGCGGCGGTAGCCGGCGATCAGCCCGAGTGGCACGCCGATCCCCATGCTGATCAACGTGGCGGTGACGCCTAATGCCAGAGACAATTGTGATCCGAACAGCAGACGGCTGAACACGTCGCGCCCGTATTCGTCGGTGCCGGCGAGGTAGCGTAACCCGGGCGGCGCGAAGCGGTCGCGGACATGCATCTGGTCGTAGGGGTAGGGCGCGATCCACTGCGCCAGTCCCGCGACGGCGAGCAGCGTGATGACGAGCACACCGCCTACCACGAGAGGGGTGGGGAGGCGCCGCCACCGGCCGAATGGGATCGTCGCCAGGTCAGTCAATCGCGCCTCCGTAGCGGATGCGCGGATTGGCCACTGCGTAAAGCAGATCGGCCGTCAGATTGGCAACACAATAGACCGCGGTCAGCACCAGGATCGCCGCCTGCATAACCGGCAGGTCCTGGCGCTCGAGCGCCGTGACCAACATCCGGCCGAGACCGGGGTAGGCGAAGACCGTCTCGACCGCGACAATACCGCCGATCAGAAAGCCGAAGTCCTGCGCCAGCACGGTAATCGACGGAATCAGCGCATTGCGCAGCGCGTGGCGCAATATTACGCGTCGTTCCGGCAATCCGCGCGCACGAGCCACTCGTACATACATGCTTTCCAGCGCCTCAACCATGCTGGAACGCGTCAATCGCGCGACGTGCGCGAGCAGGGTGAGCGTCAAGGTCGCGACCGGCATGATCAGGTGCGCGAGGAACGGGCCCACTCCCCCGGAGAGACTGACAAAACCGGAGGAAGGCAGCAGGTGGAGGAGACTGCCGAACACCAGGATAAAGACGAGGCCCCAGTAGAATTCCGGCAACGAGATGCCCAGATAGGTGAAGACCGAGGCCGCGTGGTCCGGCCAGCGACCGCGCCATACCGCGGCGATTACGCCGAGCGCCAAGCCCACGGTCGAGACCACGGCCATGGACGACAACGCGAGAACGGCCGAGCGGCTAAGGGCATCCCACAGCATCGGTGCCACCGGCCGCTCCATCTCGAACGACAGCCCCATGTCGCCTTGCAGCATCTGACTGGCCCAATGCCAATATTGTAAATGCAAGGGCTGGTCGAATCCGAGCTTGTGTTCGAGCGCCGCCTGCATTCCCGGGGTCGAATACTGCCCGAGAATGAGAGCCGCGGCATTCGACGGGAGTGCGTGCGTGGCAAGAAACACCAGGATCGACATCGCCACGAGAATGATCAAGACAGCACCCAGCCGCTGCACGACATAACCGGTCATCGCAGTCGCGCCTCAGAGCTCATGAACGTATCGAGGCTTCGTTCGCGATGAGCCCCGGTAAGTCTCTGGTTGTCCCGGGATAGGCCGGGACCCAGGCTTCCGTGAGGCCAGATTTTCAAGCAACGGCAATCTGTTCCCAAAGCTTTCGGAGAGCGGCGGCGCGATGAGCCCCGGCCTGCCCACGGAACTCGTCCGTAGGCTGAAGGCCCACGCGGCGACGAGTAAGCTCGGTGCGGGACTTGGTTCACTGCCCCTCAGGCGGTCAGCGTCACCTTGCTGAAGTCCATCAACATCAGCGGTGAGATTACGAGATTGCGCACTTTGTTGCTCACGCCGCAGGCAAAGTTCTGCACGTAGATGACACTGCCCGGGCTGTCATCCACAAGCATCTCCTGGAAGCGTCCGTAAAGCCGCGCCTGCTCAGCTGTTGAGTTTGTAGCCCGCGCGGCGTCGAGAACCTTGTCCACCTCGGGATTGTGATAGTGCCACAGCGTGTTGTTCCATGACCCAGTGCTGTGATACCATGGGTAGACCATCAGATCGGGCGTGGCGCGGCCGTAGAAGCCATCTGCCGAGAACCGCACTTTTCCTTCCATTTCGGCAAAGAACTTGTCCGGCGGCGCAACGCGCAGGTGGACGTTGATCCCGACCTGCTTCGCGGTCTCGCGGAAGGCCGTGGCGAGACGCTCGCGCGGCGGGTTATTCCCCGGAACATACATTTCAAGATCCCAGCCGGTGGGGATTCCGGCCTCGGCCAGTAATTTCTTCGCGCCGGCGATGTCGGAGCCGCCAATCGGAATGTCCTTGCGGAAATACGGATGAAACGGCGGGATCGGCGTCAGTGTTGGCGCGGCGTGACCGAACATCGCGATTTCGGTGATGGCCTGCTTGTCGATCAGCTTGTTGAATGCGCGGCGCACGCGAGCATCGTCGAACGGCTTCATCTCGCAGTTCCAGATGATCCCCTGCCACCGTCCGGCTTGAACCTCGTCGACATGTGCCACGGTGCTTTTGGCGAGCTGTTCGATCTGTTCCGGCGGCAGGTCGAAAACCGCGTCGACTGCGCCGCTTTCGAGCGCAGCTACGGAAGTGGTGAATTCCGGAATGATGCGCATGATCACGCGGTCGAGCGTTGGCTCGCCGCGGAGAAAATAGCCGGGATTGCGTTCGATCACCAACTGATCGCCGGGCCGGTATTCGACGAAGCGGAACGGCCCGGTGCCGATCGGATGCGTCGTCAGTGTATCGACAACGCTTTCGCTGACGATCGCCGCCTGGTAGGCCGCAACGGCGGCCGGCAGGTCAGCATAGGGAATCGACAGATTGAACCTGACTGTCAGCGGATCGACCGCCTCGATACTGTCGACGATGCTGAAATTGACCCGCAGGACGGAGCCGATCTCCTTATCCTGGATCCGCTTGAAGGTGAAGACGACATCGGCAGCGTCGAGCGGTTTGCCATTGTGGAATTTCACGCCCGGACGCAGGTGAAAGGTCCAGGTCTTCAAATCCTCAGCCGCGTCCCAGCTGGTCGCCAGGTCAGGCTGCACTTGAAGCTTCGGATCCTGCGCCGTCAACCGGCTGAAACAATTGTAGACGTAGTTGTAGTCGACGCCGCCGACGCGCATTTTTTGCGGGTCGAGCGTCGCCGGCTGGATCGCGAAAGCCGCCCGAAGAACTGCGCCCTCGTCGGCGAATGCCGGTTTGATCAGCGCCGGTAACGCAGCCGCACCCGCCATCTTCAACGCGCTGCGGCGAGTGATCCGGGGTTGTAACGACCTCTCGCGCATGGGAGCCACCCGATTGTGATTTGTCCGCTGGGCGATCGGTTGCGCTGCAATCCCTATGCCAGAGACGCCGCTTCCTGTCTGCAAGGGGCCTGGGATGATGCGCTCACGGCCTCTCAGTGAGAGAGGCGTCTTTCGCCTTTTTATTCTCCGATTGTTTAGAATTCGCGCAATGTCTCGCGCAATGTCGATCGCGTGTAGGCGTCACGTACGAGGCCTCGGCGCTGCAAAGCCGGTACCAGTCCTTCGCAAACCTCGTTGATGAAGCGCCGGCTGACGCGCTGGAACGGCGTACTGATCAGGTAGCCGTCGCCGCCGATCTCCTCCATCGCCTGCCCCATGCGGTCTGCCACCTCATCCGGCGTGCCGATCAGATTGAGGCCGCTGTCGAACCGCTCCGAAGCAAGCTGACGCAGCGTCTTGCCGCTGCCCCATTGAGCGAACTTGTCGAGTGAGCCTTGCTCGCCATTGGTCGTGATGCGCGGTAGGGGCTCATCGAGATCAAACCGCGAGAAATCGATGTCGGTAATCTGGCCGACCGAGGCCAGCGCGGCGTGGATGAAGCCGTCGGAGCCTATCATACGCCGGCATTTCGCTTTCGCTTCCTCACTTGTCTCGCTGAGAAACGGATAGACGAGAAACAGTACCTTGATGTCGTCGGGATTGCGACCGCACTTGACCGCATGCGCGCGCACGTCGTCGCGGTACTGCTTCATGCCGCCCACCTGGTTGGCGGTCGCGATAATCGAATCGGCGTGCCTGGCGGCAAAGGCACGGCCGCGCGGCGACCCGCCGGCCTGGACAAAAGTCGGGCGGCGCTGCGGTGACGGCACGGTGTTGAGCGGTCCGCGGCACTTGAAGAACCGTCCCTCGAAATAGATGGGGTGAACCTTGCGCCAATCGGCATAGATGCCGCGCTCACGGTCCATCACGACCGCGCCCGGCTCCCACGAGTCGAAGAGCTGGTACACCAGTTCCATGTATTCGTCGGCCATTGCATAGCGCGCCTCACGGGGCGGCAGCCTGTCGAGGCCGAAATTCTGTGCAGCGGCATCCTCGCCGCTGGTCACGATGTTCCAGCCGAAGCGGCCGCCCGCGATGTGATCGATTGTTGTCGAGGCGCGCGCGAGCATGAAGGGCGGCCAGGCCATCGTCGACATTGTGGCGACAATGCCGAGATTAGAAGTAGCGGCGGCGATCATAGCGGCAAGCGGAACCGGATCGTGCTTAGGCACCTGCAGCGCCTGGTTCAGTGACATCTCCGCGGTGCCGCCCCAGGCTTCGGACACCATGAGCGTATCTTCGAGGATCATGTAGTCGAAGCAGGCGCGTTCCATCGCTAGCGCGAACTCGACAAAGAATTTACCGTCCCACGGGGAGCCGCCATGAGAAAAGGTCTCCCCCCAGTTCCCGGCGGTGAAGTTGGTAAACCAGGCGAGATGAAACCGCTTCGCCAATCCGGCCTCCTCGGGTTTAGTGCCTTTCGGGACGCGACGGTGCTCATCCGCGCGCCGCGAGGTCATTGCGCAAGAATCAGGCCAACCTCGTGCGAAGAGAAGCTGACGATTCGGCAGCTCCGCGAACGCTATGTGGGTGCCCCGCGGTCAGCGCAGGCCAATCGGCTCGCCAGGGCAAATCGCCGATCACCGGATGGTTTCTCGCGCATGGTGTCGACGGCTTTCTAATCCAGCCAGCCTATCCGCCGGACGGTCTCGACGATTTCGTCGATCCGGTGCAGGAGCGCGGCGTCTCCCGTGCCGACTACCAGGGTGCGGCGCTGCGCGACAACCTCGGCCTCAAGCGGCCTGTCAGCCGCCATCGCCGCTCCTAAGCGACCGGACGAATATCGCTACGGCAGCGCATCAACGGCAGAATCCGGGTGCCGAACTGCTCCATTCCAATAACGAAATCATCGAAGGTCAGCATAACGCCACACACACCCGGCACTGTCGCCATCTCGTCCAGCATCTGCGCGACCGAAGCATAGGAGCCGATAAATACCCCCTGGTTAGTCGGCAGATGGTTGACCCCCAGGGTTTTGCGGCGGTTCGGCTGGGCATAGGGGTCCTGGCTCGGATCGTCTTCTGCTTGTGAGTCCCGCCACGCCAGCGCCTCGACATCGGTACCGGCCTTGTAGTGCTCCCATTTCGCCATCGCCGCGGCGTCGGAATCATCTGCGATAATCATCTGCAAGATAAGCGCCCCGCACTCACGGCCTGTCCTCCGCGTCCCGTCGACCAGACGCTCGACACTCGCCGCAACCGCGGCCGGCTGATTGACCCCGCCGCCGGTGCAGAAGTTGTAGTCGGCATATTGCGCTGCAAAGCGAGTACCAGCATCGCTCTGCGCAGCGCAGATGACAGGGATCCTCGCCGTCGGCAGGGGGAGGCAACGGCAGTCATCCATTTGAAAGAAGTCGCCCTTGAAATCCGACCGGCCGGATTCCCAAAGCTCGCGCATAATTGTGACGTATTCAGCACAATATTCGTAGCGGCGGCGATAGTGCTCAGTACCCGGCCAGATCCCCATCTGGCTATATTCCCGCCGCTGCCAGCCCGAGATGATGTTGACCCCGAAGCGGCCGTGCGAAATCGAGTCGATCGTCACCGCCATCCGTGCAGCAATCGGCGGCGGCAACGTCAGCACCGCACATGTGGCAAAGAGCTGGATACGGCTGGTTACCGAGGCAAGCCCAGCCATCAGCGTGAACGAGTCCAGGTTATAGTCCCAGAACTGCGACGGTCCGCCGAAACCGTGCAGTTTGATCATCGACAGCGCAAAGTCAAAGCCGAAGCGCTCGGCCTTTTCGACCACCTGTAAATTCAGCTCGAAGCTCGGCCTGTATTGCGGCGAGGTGGTCGAAATCAACCATCCATTGTTGCCGATCGGAATAAAGACACCCAGTTTCATGTGTCCTGCCCTCGTCGCTGCGTTGCACTGTCCGGCGCTTTCCCCTGCAGTTGTTGCGGTGGAAGCTGCAAGCGCGGTGCCAGGCGAGCAACTACAGGGGGGAATCACCGGGCGGCCGCCCGGGGCAGCCGCAAAAACGCGCAACTGTGCGACCGGCGGGCTTACCCAAGCCTCACGCGACAGCGATGTTGGCGACCTTTGGCCAACTTAAGCAGGCTCTGCCGCCATCGGCAGGAAGCGGCGAATCGAGCTACAGGTCGCCCGCCCCGTTCTTGAAGAATGTCGAGAAGACCTAACAAGTCCAGTGGTACTTCATCGGCAACGCCATGGCCGGCCAGGTGCATGATCTATAAAGAGCCCGGAGAGACAAGGCTGGCATTGACGGGACCCCGGGCCCGCACCCGCATTCGGTTGGAGGCTCGGCCACCCGACCTCGTGTTTCAAGACGCACTGATCCGTGGCCTTTAAAGAATACAGGGTCCAGTCTGATCAAGGATTGTTCAACCGTTGATAAATTATTCAGCACTTTGATTATTTATTGAACAGAAAAAATTTAATTTCCAACTCAACAATTCTATGATTATCTTACGCTACCAAGTAACCGATACAACAAGGGAGGAGCGCGCCGTTCCTGCATTCGGGCGATTGTGGGCTCACCCGCCGCAGAACGCCCGACACTTTCGACCTGGGGAGATAACGATGGCCGAGGCGATCATTGATACCGCATTCGAGCGCACTCTGCAGAAGCGCTACCGCCAACCCGAAGGGGTCGAACAGTTCGGCATCGAAGCGATCCCCGCCGCGAAGAAGACGGTAAAGTGGTACGACCTGTTCAGCATCATTCTGAATTTCCTGGTTAATCCGGCGACGATCCTGCGCGGCGGGCTGGGGGTTGCAGCCGGGCTGTCGTTCCAGGCCTCCCTGGCGGCGGAATGCTGCGGCATCATCATTGCGGCATGCTTCTACGTGGTGATAGCGACCGTCGGGGTCGATTACGGCATTCCCGGGCAGGTCGCAACCCGCGGCATCTACGGACTGCGCGGCTCAAAACTGATCCCGTCTTTCCTGCGCTCGATCGCGTCGTGCTACTGGTTCGCGTTTCAGACGGTAATCGGCGCGACCGCGATCGTCGCCGTGCTCACTAAATTGACGGGCGGCTCCTATCCGTTGATCTGGGTCAGCGTCGGCTTCGGGCTGCTGCAAGCGTTTGTCGCAGTGGTCGGCTACGAATCGTTGAAGACATTATCCCGCATCGCGCTGCCGCTGAAGGTCGTCATTTTCGCCTATATGTTCGTGCTGCTTGCCAATCATTCCGACCCAAATTTCGCGCCGAGCGCGGTGCTCGCGTTTCCCGGGAAGGCCGGGTGGAACTGGGTGATCTTCGCCACCTGGCTCAACGCATCGGCCGCGGGGTGGCTGACAATGATCACTGATGCCGCCGATTTCTGCCGGTACTCGCGCACCCGGGCCGACATGTGGGTGGGCACCTTGAGCGCCGCGGCGATCGGCGCCTTCGTCTCCGGCGCTCTCGGCGCCTATGCGGCGGCTGCCGTCCTGGGCAAGACCGCGAACCCGTTCGTCATCATCACCGGGATCAGCACCGGCTGGCTGACGCCGGCGCTTTTGCTCGTGTTCGTGGCGATAGACAATTGGACGATCAATGTCCTCAATCTCTATACTGGCGGGTTATCCATCTCCAACATATTCGAACGCATCGGCCGCTTCTGGACGACGCTGATCGCCAGCATTGCCGGCGTGGTGCTGTCGGCCGTGCCGGACGTGCTGAACAGCTATCTCAACTACGTGTCTATGCTGGGCAATTTTTTCTCACCGATTGCCGGGGTCCTGGTGTTCGATTATTTGCTGCTGAAGCGAATGCAGCTCGATGTGCCATCATTGTTCCGGTTAGACGGTCGCTACCGCTATTGGCGCGGGTTCAATCTCGTCGCCGTGGCGTGGACCGCTCTCGGTTTCCTGTTTTACATGTTTGTCGTGCCGACCAGCTGGATCCCGGCGCTCGCGACACTTCTGTTCACCGGGATCGGCTACAGTGTGACCGCCCTCGTAGCGGCCGCTCGCTCCCAACCGATGGCGATCGCAAGTGCACCGGTCGCGGCCCCGATCTCACTTCCGATGCCGGCCGAATAGGCCGGGGGATGGCCAGCAAATCATGTCAATCCGTCTCCTCGCGCGGCCGGCCGATGCGCAGTTGCCCGCGGGCCCCGCTGACTTGCACACCCATTAGGGGAGGACGGCATGTTCAGATGCCGGCGTCTCGCAGAAGGACGGAATGAACGCCCGTTCGGCTCCGCTTTTCATCTTCCGGCGGTCTCGTGGCGCAGTGAATTCTTTCGCGCGACGGGTTGGGCGGTTCCCCGCTTCTGCCTGGATTGGCGGGACGAGAGATCTGACGAGTTCGGCCCCGGCCGGTGAGCCCAGATATGCTGCTGCCGGCAATGCGGGAGAGACCGCATGTCTGTTTGGCCGACCCTAGTGGCGACCCTCGCGACCGAGATGAAGATGCGGGTAGCCGGGTCCCGCGCTTTGCGTAGCGATTACCCGACGGCCTGTCGGAAGCGCTTGCCTACAGGTCGACCCGTCCTCAAACCTGGCTCGGAAACGGACAGGTCAGCTGAGTGATGTATATCTCTGCCCCTAGACCGGAGGAGCAACGACATGACCTCTCAAATGGAAAACGAATTGCTTACGGGTGTTGGCCCGGGCACCCCAATGGGCGCGCTGATGCGGCAATACTGGGTGCCAGCATGCCTGTCGTCGGAGCTGAAAGCCGACGGCGACCCGCTGCGCCTGATGCTGCTGGGCGAGCGATTGATCGCGTTTCGCGACAGCGCCGGTCAGGTCGGTGTGCTCGATCACCGCTGTCCGCACCGCTGTGCCTCGCTGTTCTTCGGCCGCAACGAGGAAGGAGGTCTGCGCTGCGTCTATCATGGTTGGAAATACGACGTTGCCGGCAATTGCATCGATATGCCCAATCTGCCGGTGGACCGGAATTTCCAGGGCCGGGTCAAGGCGAAGGCTTACAAAGTGGCCGAGCGCGGCGGCCTGGTGTACGTCTATATGGGCGAGCGCGACGTAGCGCCGCAGCTGCCGGCGCTCGAGGCGATGCTCTGCCCGCTAGACGAGACCAACCTCTGGGCGCGGCAGCGGCAATGCAACTGGCTGCAGGCGCTGGAAGGCGACATCGACACCTCGCATTTCAGCTTTCTGCATACTGGCAAGATCACGGTCAACGATATCGATCCCAATCACCTCGAGCGGTTCCAGTTCACCGATCGCGCTCCACGCTACCATACGCGGCGGACGGACTGGGGCACGATGTATGCGGCCTATCGGCCGGCCCACCCGGGGTACATCTACTATCGCTTCGCCCATTTTGTATTTCCCTTCTGGGCGCTGTTTCCGAACGGTCCATTAACCGACAATGTGCTCGCCCAAGGCTGGGTCCCGATGGATGACACGCACACGATGGCATTCACCCTCAGCTGGACGCGCAAAACCCCGGTGCTCCAGCTTGACAAGCTGGGCCAGCCGTTGCCGCTGCTCGACCGGGTGAGCCCGACATTGCCGAACACCGCCGACTGGTTCGGCCGGTGGCGCGTGGCGGCGAACCAGGCCAACGATTATCTGATCGACCGGGAAGCGCAACGCACGATCAGCTACACCGGAATTGCCGGTGTGTTTCCGCAGGATTCGGCGGTCACTGAGAGCATGGGCGAGATCTCCGACCGGACGCTCGAAAATCTGGCGCCGAGCGACCGGATGATCGTCATGACCCGGCGCCGCCTGATAGACGCTGTCCGGGCGCTGCAGGACAAGGGGACCGTCCCGCCCGGCGTCGACGATCCTGAAATCTCAAGCGCTGCACGCTCGGGCGATCTGATCGCACCTGAGGGTCAGCCATGGCTTGAGGCCTACGAGCAGACAATGGGGCAGGCGCTGCACCCCATCGTGGCACTCGCCGCCGAGTGAGCCACGGACGGCCGCGTGTCGACGCCGACCAAATAGTGAGGCGAGCGGGCAGCACAGTGATCCTCCACTCTCGCGAGATCACCAGTTCTCGGACGGCGCCAGCCGGCGGCTGTACGATATCACTCGGGCGGCGGCCCGAACATCGCCATTGAATGACGCTGCCGGGATCCGGCCGTGGCCGGACCCCGGCGCAATCATTTCGTGTCGCCGGCGAAAATCGCCTTCTTCAGGACCGCGTGGATGCCCCAATTGGCGTCGACCACCTGGGTCACGCCGAAATCGACGGCGACCGACATCAACGAGATCGCTTCATCCTCGGTAAGCCCCTTCGTCGCCATCAGGAAATGGCGCATTTTGCGGAACGCGTCGCGCATCGCCGCGTCGAGCGAAGATTTGACAAAGATCTCCTTCTGTGCCTCGTCGCCGAGTTCCGCGAGATAATTTGCAAAACTGAACCCGTGCACCACCCATTCGTCTTGTGTCTCCAGAAGCGGGTAGTCAAGACCGGCGAGCGGGGTCCCGGCGAGGCTGTCCTGCTTGTGCAGAACCACCTGGAAGGTGCCGGTTAGAGAACATTCGATCGCTGTACCGCACAGCTCGGAATCCCCCTGGCTGGCATGCGGATCGCCGACCGAGAACAGCGCACCTGGAACCGCCACCGGGTAGTACATCACAGCACCCTTGCCGATCC
>JAFMSA010000893.1 GCA_017353855.1 Alphaproteobacteria bacterium | reverse complement strand
GCCAAAGTATTGATGGACAACACCTGGGCCTCACCTTACCTGTTCCAATCGTTCCGGCATGGGGTCGACATTTCTATCCATGCCGCAACCAAATACATTGTGGGTCACGCCGACGCGATGCTCGGAGCTGTGATAACCAACGAGGAGATGTATCTCCCGGTGCGGACGATGGCGGCCGATCTCGGTCATTGTGCCGGACCTGATGACGCCTATTTCGCGCTGCGCGGCTTGCGCACTTTATCGGTGCGGCTGGAACGGCACCAGAGAAACGCGCTGATGGTGGCGCGCTGGCTGCAAAAACGCCCCGAAGTATCGCGCGTGCTTTACCCGGCACTGCCGGACGATCCGGGCCACGATTTGTGGAAGCGCGATTTTCTCGGGGCCAGCGGATTGTTCGGAGTCGTCCTCAAGCCGGTGTCCAAGGCAGCGGTCTATGCCATGATTGATGCGCTCGATCTGTTCGGGATCGGCTCCAGCTGGGGCGGCTACGAGAGCCTGATCCTGCCGATAAATCCCGCGCGCGGCCGCACCGCGACGCGCTGGGAAGCAGAAGGCCCGAGCCTGCGCCTGCATATCGGCCTCGAGGACCCGCAGGATCTGATCGAGGATCTGGAGCGGGGCTTCCACCAGCTGCCTGCCATTGCGCCGGCAGCGTAGTCTTTTCATCCGATAGCGAACGCCTTTATCGTCTCCTCGTTGAATCTGAGCCCGAGGCCAGGAGCGGCTGGCATCGCGAGCTCGCCGTTCACTGGAGTGGGGACCTCCTCGAACAGGCGGAAGAGGCGCGGCATGTACTCGACAGTCAGTCCGTTGGCGACCGCCCCGACGAGATGCACATGAATTTCCGGCACGCCATGGCTGACGACCGGCAGATTGAACGCCTCGGCCATGGCGGCGATCTTGAGCCACGGGGTGATGCCGCCGCAGCGCACTTGGTCTATCATGACGATATCGACGGAACGGGCTTCGAGCATGTGGCGGAACGGCACGATCCCGTAAAGGTACTCACCGCCTGCGACCGGCGTTGAAAGAGCTGCCGCGACGCGGGCAAGTCCGGCGTAATCATCGTGCGTGGTGACGTCTTCCAGCCAATAGAGGCCAACCCCGGCGTCTTCGAGCCGCCTGCCGATATCGATCGCCTGTTCGACGCGCCAGCGCTGGTTGATGTCGCACATCAGATCCATGTCGGGCCCGACCGCCTCGCGAATAACGCGAGCCTGCTCCACTTCGCGCATCGGTGAGGTCATGCCGGGGAGGCCCAATTGCATCTTTGCTTGGCGATGGCCTTTTTCTCGCAGCCTTCCGGCGGCCGTCACCGCCTCTTCGAGTTTGAGGCCGCGCCGCAACGCGCCGCTCGCATAGGTGGCAATGCGATCGCGCCCGCCGCCCAGCAATTTCCACAGCGGTTGGCCGACTGCTTTGGCCTTGATATCCCACAGCGCCACGTCGATCGCCGACAGCGCCATCATGAAGATCCCGGCCGGGCCGGAGCTGCCGGCCGCCGCCCTCAGCTTCGCTGCGACCGCCTCTACGCGTAGCGGATCATCGCCGATCGCTAGTGCACCGAGTTCATTGACGGCGCGTTCCAACGTACGGGTCAGCGCTCCGCCGAAATAGGTCACTCCGATCCCTTCGACCCCGTCATCAGTGCGCACCCGCAGCGTGACGATCGGGTTTTTCGCGGTCGGGTTTTCCGAAAAACCGGCCAGG
>JAFMSA010000892.1 GCA_017353855.1 Alphaproteobacteria bacterium | reverse complement strand
CGAGGCTGACCAGGCCGAGCAGGCCCATCAACAGATGGAAATTGCGCGGGGGGAGGCTGCGATGCGGCAGCAGCACGCGCTCAAAAAGTGCAGGGACCGGCGAAGCGTCGGCGGGGCTGCCACTCATGCTTTGAAGCATAGCGGCGCCGCAGGCGGTCCGTAAAGAGGTGGCAGATCGCTTCGCATCGTTTGTCGTGGGCTGCGACGGCCTCTAAACTTGCGCGCGATGCGTTCACTTTCCAAACATGAGGTCCGCGAGTTCTACCGCCGTCTCGCCGAGTCGCGGCCTATCCCGCAGACCGAACTCGAATTCATCAACCCGTTCACGTTGCTCGTCGCTGTCGTGCTGTCGGCGCAGGCAACCGACGTTGGCGTCAACAAAGCAACACCTGCCCTCTTCGCGATCGCCGACACGCCGGCCAAGATGCTGGCACTCGGGGAGGAGCGGCTGATCGAGCGGATCCGCACGATCGGGTTGTTCCGCACGAAGGCGAAGAACCTGATGGCGTTGAGCCGGGCCCTGGTGGATCGTCATGACGGCGAGGTTCCGCGCGACCGGGAGGCGTTGGAGGCGCTTCCCGGGGTGGGGCGCAAGACGGCCAATGTCGTGCTGAATGTCGCATTCGGCGAGCCGACTATCGCTGTCGACACCCATATTTTCCGGGTCGCGAATCGAACCGGTCTCGCTCCCGGCAGAACGCCGCGTGCCGTCGAGCAGGCGCTGGAGGCGGTCACACCTGCGCAGTACAAGCGCTATGCGCATCACTGGCTGATTCTGCACGGTCGCTACGTGTGCAAGGCGCGCAGGCCGGACTGCCCTCTTTGCGTGGTGGCCGATCTCTGCCGTTACGACGCCAAAACGGGACCCGCCGAGCTGATCGCGGCCCGACCGGCCGGCGGCGAAGCCGCGGGGCCGGTCGAGGCTCCGCTCCCGCCCCGCAACCGACGCGCAAGACGCGGAACGGCATCAACGCGGATCAGCTTGCCGCGCGCACGCTCGCCACGTCGCTCGTGATCCCGCTGTGCTCTGATGCGGGCTGCGCCTGGATATCGCCGGAAATCTGGCCGCCGCATTCGATCTCGATCTGGCCGTAGCGAATTGTGCCCGACACGCGCCCGCTCGCCTTGATCAGCAGGCGCTTGCGAACCACCAGATTGCCTTCGAAGCGGCCTTGAATTCCGGCATCTTCGACCGAGGCGGAACCTTTGAACAACCCGCTCTCGGCGATCTCGACCTCGCGGCAGTTGTTGAGATTGGCTTCGACGCTGCCTTCGATGACCAGCTTCTCGCAGGACGTGATCTCGCCGGCAAGTGTGATCTCGCGACCGACCGTCAGCTTGCGGACCTCGCTGTCGTCGCGTCTGTGCTGCGGCGCGATATCGCTGACCCGCCTCAGCGGCCCCGGCGCGCGAATCGGGTCAGCCGCCCGCGCGAGGTCGGGGGCACGCGGCGGCATTGCCGGGCTGTTCGGGACCGGCGCCGCCGGTCTGGCCGGCTTCATCGGAATGCCCAGATCGTCAGAAGCATCTGCCATTTTTCGGTCCTCTGTCTCGGTTCTCTTCCTGCCAAACATGGATTGGACACCCGATCGACATTGTGGAAGGGATGGCTACGCCGCAGACCGGGTCAGGGGTGCGGCTCAAAGCGCGGCAGCGCCTCGAAAATGTGCAACATGAAGGCTGTGGCGATCACCGGCGCGACAAGATTGAC
>JAFMSA010000336.1 GCA_017353855.1 Alphaproteobacteria bacterium | reverse complement strand
CGAGCCCGACTGCCGCTTCGAGCAAACCCTCAACCGGTGGCCGGGCCTCGGCCTGCAGGCCGTAACCCGCATCGGCCAGCACCGCCCTCGCCAGCACCTGCTCGCGGACCACCACGAGGAACTTTTCAAAGGGTTGCTGACCGCGCCCGTCGGCGATGCGCTGCCCCCAACCGTCTGCGGGGAGGACACGCGCCGCCGCGAGAACGTCGATCAGCGCCTTCCTGTCCTCCGTATCGTCCTCGACGAGATCGCCTATCCGCCGCCGCAGGCCGCGGGCGCGCGAGCGGCCTGCCGCTTCCGCGCCCACGATCCAACGCCGCATCTCACGGCCCTCCTGGCCCGACAACCGAACAGAAAACGCGCTGTCCGCCGCCTCGAGGAGGTGATGGCCTTCATCGAACACGTACCGGGTCGGGACCGTCGCATCGTCGAGTCCGCCGAGTGCCGCCTGCGTCATGACGAGCGCATGGTTCGCGACAACGATACGCGCCTGTCGCGCCTTGCGAATGTTCTTCTCGACAAAGCACCGGCGAAAATGCGGGCAGGCGGAAAACACGCATTCGCCCCGCCGGTCGGCGAGCCAGCCGACCCGTCCGCGCCCGATGAGCTCGGCGAGCCAGCCGGGAAAGTCGCCGGCAATCAAGTCGCCGGCCTCGCTCGCGGCGATCCAGCGCGCAATCAGCCCGAGATGTCCGACCGCGCGGCCGGGCCGGCCCAGAGCCGCGCCAACAGCCTCCTCATAATTCAACAGACAGAGGAAATTCTCGCGTCCCTTGCGGATGACGACGTGCCGGCGCTTGAGGGCCGGATCGGGGTACAGCCGGTCGAGCTCGCCGGCGATCTGCGCCTGAAGGTTGCGGGTATAAGTCGAAATCCAGACCGAGCCGCGGTTTTTTTCAGCCCACAGGCTCGCCGCAGCGATGTATCCGAGAGTCTTTCCGACCCCCGTTCCTGCTTCGGCAATGACCGCCCGGGGCTGGTCCGGCTGGTCACGGGGAGCAAAGGCGGGAGTTACGGCCGCGGCGTAATCCGCCTGTTGCGGCCGCGGCTCGGCGGCGGCACCCAGCAGCTCGACCAGTCGCGCGCGTACCTCCGCCGGCCCTACCGCCTCGTTGCCGGGCGGCGGACCCGGCGCCGGTTCGGACCACTCTTCCAGGCGCATCCACACACGCAGACCGGCCGCCCGACGCCTCGCGGCCGTATCGCTAGGCGGCAAGGCGGCGAGCACCGCGGGCCCCCAAAGCCAGCCGCCTCCATCCATCGCCTCGGCAATCGCGCGGCTCTCCGGATCCACGTTCCCGGCGAGAGATTCGAGCAACGCGCGGGCAACCGTCACCAGGCTGACGCAGGCTTCCTCGGCCGTGCGCGGCGGCGGCAGGCCCACCGCCTCGGCCAGACCGCGCGGCGTCGGCACGCAGAACCGCGCAGGGTGCGCGAATGCGAAAAGCTCCAGCACATCGAGCCCGGGAAATCCGGGCATGTCGAGGCGCCGCGCGACAACCCGCGCATGACACACCATCGGCGTCTCCTGCTCGAGCCGGGCGCGCGCGTCAGCCGGGGCGAGCGCTTCGATCTCGCCGTCGGGGTGCAGCCAGAACGCTTCCCCAAAGCCGACAACCAGCGCCGGAACCCGCGGCACCAGGACCCGCCGCGGCATCCTTTTGAAATGGTCGTCCCGGGACATGACCGGCATGATCTACCACATCTGTGGTCGACGCCGGAGTTTGCATGTTGACCACCCGTCCGGCATACAAGGACCGGAGATCGGATGCGGGACCAACTTGCCTGATATTTACGCACTGCTGCGGCCGGCATTGCGCCGGCTTCCCGCCGAGGCCGCGCGCGGGTTAACGTTGCACGCGCTCGAGCTCGGATTCGGCCGGTTCCTCGTCGACCGCCGGTCGCGGGAGCCGGACCCGTCGATCCTGGGGCAGCGGCTTTGGGGCCTCCACTTCCCGAACCCGATCGGGCTCGCTGCCGGCTACGACAAAGATGGCCGCGTCCCCGAAGCGATGCGGCGGCTGGGCTTCGGCTTTGTCGAGATCGGGACCGTCACTCCGCGGCCGCAGCGGGGCAATCCGAAGCCGCGGGTGTTTCCCCTCGAAGAAGATCAGGCGATCGTCAACCGCATGGGGTTCAATAACAGCGGCCTCGACGCGCTTGTCGCGCGGCTCTCGCAGAGGCCCCGCACCGGGATTGTCGGTGTCAACCTCGGAAAGAACCGCGACAGCAGCGACGCCGCAGCCGATTATGTCGAGGGTGTGCGTCGCGCAGCAAAGCTCGCCGACTACCTCGTCGTCAATGTTTCATCGCCGAACACCCCCGGACTACGGGACCTGCAGCGGCGGTCCGCGCTCGCCTCGCTGCTGCGGCCGCTGGTCGAGGCCCGCGACGAGAGCGGCGGCAGAGTGCCGCTCCTGGTCAAAATCGCACCCGATCTCACCCCCGCAGAACGAGAAGATGTCGCGTCTGTCGTGCTCGACGCCCGGATCGACGGCCTCATCGTCTCGAACACGACGATCGACCGGCCGGCAGGGCTCGTCAGCGCCAATGCAAAGGAAACCGGCGGGCTCAGCGGACGACCGCTCTTTGCCGCCTCAACCGCACTTCTCGCGGAGATGCATCGGCTGATCCGAGGGAAAATGCCGCTGATCGGCGTCGGCGGCGTAACCGATGCCGCGGATGCCTACGAAAAGATCCGCGCAGGAGCGAGCCTCGTGCAGCTGTACACGGCTCTTGTCTTCGCAGGCCCTCACCTCGTCACCCGGATCAAGACGGGACTTGCCAGCCTGTTGAGCGCTGACGGTTTTGCGTCAGTCGCCGATGCCGTCGGAACCGGACAGGACCGCACCGCGGCGAAGCCGAACCGTTCTGCAAACCGCGCCAGCCAGGCGAATGCAACGACCTAAGGCGGCTCGGCGGTTTCCGGCAGGGTGTCCCCGCCCCGCAGCGCCTCGATCAATTGCTCGAACTCCCCCTGCGTCTCGCAGATGCGCACATTGCAGCGCGAGTCGCTGCGCGCCTCGGCGATCAACGCGCGCTGGTCGTACCTCGCCGCATCGACGCGAAGATAACGGAATGAACTTCTCAGCCCCTCTGCTACCGTAAAGGTATCGTAGCCGTAGCCTCCGTTGCGCTCGAGCAACGGCCCGATCAACATGTCCATCCGACCCGAACTCCTCGTCTAAGCGAAACTGCCTTAGCAAACCGTGTGCCAAGTGTCGCTGGAAATCCTGTGGAAACGAGCATCCGTCTCTCGACCCGCCCTGGGGTCGGGCCCGTGCTCGACTGCCGCGTGGCTTACCAAGCTGGTGCTCTACCAGATCTCAGCAGCAACACAACGCGGCTCCTGACGCTATGTTCCCTCCAGTTTGGCAACATTCAGTAAACAAGGGGTTTCTCGGCGAGTGTGCCGTCCTAACCCGATCCTTGCCGTCGCCGCCCGGGCGAGCGTGTCCAGAAGCGAGATTCGTCCCGCGCGCAGAAAAAAAGCGCGGCGGCGCGCACCACCGGTTTTTCGCAACCCATGAGCATTGAGGTTGTCACTGGCCTGCGGGCGCTGGCACCACGCTACGAGGGGTTCGTCATCGATTTGTGGGGCGTCATTCATGACGGCGCCGCACCGCTGCCCGGCGCCGCCGAATGTCTTCGATCACTGATCGACGCAAGCAAGCGTATCGTTTTGCTGTCGAACGCGCCCCGACGGGCCGATGACGCCGCCCGACGTATCGCCCGTATCGGGGTGCCGGCCGGTCTCTACCACCACCTGATGACCTCGGGCGAGGAGGCGTGGCAGCATCTTTACCGGCGCGAGGATCCCTTCCATGCCGCGCTGGGCCGGCGCTGCCTGCACATCTGCTCCGAGCGCGACCTTGAAATACGCGAGGGGCTTGGCCTCGAATACGTCGATACTGCCGAAGAGGCCGAGTTCATCCTGAATACTGGCCCGGCCGCGTGGGAGGACCGTCTGGAGGATTATGAGCCGCTGATGCGCGCGGCCCTTGAGCGCGATCTCCCGATGGTCTGCGCCAACCCCGATCTCATCGTCATGCACGGCGGCCGGCCTGCGCTGTGCGCCGGGGCGCTGGCGAAATGGTACGAGGATGCCGGCGGCCGCGTGCGCTGGCACGGCAAACCCTTTCGTGGGGTCTACGATGCGTGCCTCGGCCTTCTCGGAATCAATGACCGTTCACGCATCCTTGCCATCGGCGACAGCCTGCGCACCGATATCGCCGGTGCCGCCGGGGCGGGCTTGGACAGCCTCCTGATCGCCGGAGGCATCCACGCCGAAGAGTTCGGCATGGGCGGCGGCGGGCCGCCCGACCCGCAGCGCATCGAACCCGCGCTGCGCGGCGGCCCGTATCTTCCAGTCGGCATCGCCGGCAGCTTGTGCTGGTGAGGCGTGTCCTCACGGGCTGCTCTGGTGGAGGATCGTCTCACGCAGTCCGGTCGTATAGCCGAGACCCCGCGAGGTCAGCACCGCTTCGTTCGGGTACATGGAGCGGATCAATCCCTTGCGCTCCAGAGCCACCCAGACAGCCGGATTGCGAAGCCCGCTGGCGTCGCGCATCGCGACCACCGCATCGCCGAGGTGAAAGTGGTCGCCGTGCGGATCGGGCGGGCGGATGACCACACTGCCCGGTTCGTCGCCCGGTCTTGAATACTCGTCCAGGCGGGCAAGCTCCTGCAGCAGCGTCAAGGTTTTCAGCTGCAGCCGGTTGAGATGGAGCGGGTTGGTCCTTGTTGGCATCCGCCCTGCTTAGACCGGCTCTCAGTACAATGCAACGCGCGCTCGAGGACCGGTCGTCAGCCTCTCTCTTACGCCGGTCGCATTGCTCCCGTCGCCGACGGCTGATTGCCCGCCGGGGCCGGGTTGGAGAAACGCCGCACTCGACGAGCAGGCGGGGTTGCCGGCTCGCGCCGCCGGTAATCGCGCACACCCCAGGACAAACTTCCCACCAGTGGCAGATGATCGGAGGCGAGCCGTGCCAGCGGCGTACGGTAGACCCGTACATCGCGCAACACTGCAGGCCCGCCCGCGTAAATTCTGTCGAGCGCCAGGACCGGCATCCAGGACGGAAACGTGCGCCCGGCCGCGCTTTCCCCCAGGCGTCGATCGATCGCGCGGACGGCGCCGCTTCGGCCGCGCCACTCGTTGAGGTCGCCCATCAGCAGCACGGCATCGGCCATGCGGCGGCTCGCCGGTGAGCTCTCGCCCAGCGCCGCCATCAGCCGGTTGGCCTGTAACCGACGCTCCCCTGCGCGCAGGCCGAAATGCGTCGCAAGGACGCGGAGCACCCGCGTGCCGACCAGCAACTGGGCGTCGATGGCCCCGCGCGGCTCGTAATCTGCGACCGTCAGATCTATCGAGCGGGCGGTCAGCACCGCAAACCGCGTCAGAATGGCGTTGGTGAAGCGGCCGCACTGACCGCGCTTGGCGCTGCCGAGAATTAC
>JAFMSA010000891.1 GCA_017353855.1 Alphaproteobacteria bacterium | reverse complement strand
TCTGTGCAAACTGATGGCGGGTTCCTACGGAACCCTCGCCGCGCTCGAGGAGGTGACGATAAAGGTCCTGCCTCGGCCTGAAACGGTATGTACGGTGCTGCTCTGCGGGTTGGACGTCGCGTCATCGCTTCGTTGCCTCAATCGGGCGCTCGGCTCGCCGCACGAGGTTTCCGCCGCGGCCTATCTGCCGCCTGCCTGTGCCGCCAAGCTGACGCGATTGCCTAAACAGACCGGCGTTGCGGCACTTCGCCTCGAAGGCCCGGCTCCGTCGGTCGCTTTCCGGTGCGAGCGGTTGCTGGGTGACCTCGCCCCGGGTTATGAGGCTGCGGTGCTCGAAGGGGAGGATGCCCGAACATTCTGGTGTGGGACCAGCAATGTCCTGCCGCTTGCCGGCCTGTCCAACCGGACGGTCTGGCGTGTCTCGGTCGCGCCGAGCCGCGGCGCCGAGGTGAGCGGTGCGATCGCCGATCGCCTCGACGCCGTGTGGTATCTGGACTGGGGCGGCGGCCTCATCTGGGCGGCAGTGGCCGGGGCCGATGACGGCGGCGCCGCGGTGATCCGCGCCGCGTTGCGCGGCGCTGGCCACGCGACCCTTATCAAGGGTCCGGCAGCGCTCCGCCAAGCCGTCCCCGTTTTCGAGCCGCAGCCGGCGCCGCTGGCCGCACTTGCCGCCCGGGTCAAAGAGGGTTTCGACCCCCGGCGCATTCTCAATCCCGGGCGTATGGTCGAAGGGGTCTGAGGGGTGCGGACGGACTTCACGGCCGAGCAGCTCGCCGATCCCGACACTGCCGCCTCCGAAACGGTTCTGCGCACCTGCACACATTGCGGATTCTGCACCGCGACCTGCCCGACCTATGTGCTGCTCGGCGACGAGCTCGACAGCCCCCGCGGGCGGATCTACCTGATTAAGGAAATGCTGGCCGACAGCGGCACCGTTACCGCCGATACGGTCAAGCATATCGACCGGTGCCTGTCTTGCCTGTCCTGCATGACGACCTGTCCGTCGGGCGTCAATTACATGCACCTCGTGGACCATGCCCGGCGGTGGATCGAGCGGAATTACCGCCGGCCCTGGGGCGAACGGATCCTGCGACGGCTGCTCGGCGCGACGCTGTCACGGCCGTTTTTGTTTCGCACGGCTCTCCATGGCGCCGCGCTCGCCAAGCGATTCGCCGGATTGTTGCCCCACCGGCTTGCTCCATTGTTGGCACTGGCGCCCGCCGCGGTCCCGGCCGCTTCTCCGGCCGAGCGGACGCGGGTCTTTTCGGCCGAAGGCAACCGGCGCATGCGGGTGGCACTGCTCCCGGGCTGTGCGCAACGCGTGCTGTCGCCCGAGATCAACGAGGCGACGATTCGTCTGCTGACCCGCCATGGCTGCGAAGTGGTGGTGCCGCGCGGCAGTGGTTGCTGTGGGGCGCTCGTTCACCATCTCGGGCAGGAGAGGGCGGCACTCGGCTTCGCGCGAGCCAACATCGATGCATGGGAACGCGAGCGTGCCGATAGCGGACTCGACGCCATTGTGGTCAACGCTTCGGGTTGCGGAACGACGCTCAAGGACTATGGGTTTATGCTGCGTGAGGATCCGCTTTATGCCGAAAAGGCGGAAAGGGTCGCGGCGCTCGCCTGCGATGTCACGGAACTGATCGCGACACTGGGCCTGCGAACGCCTTCGGGTGGTATCCCTGCATCCCGCCGGCGTGTGGCCTACCATT
>JAFMSA010000890.1:324-1713 GCA_017353855.1 Alphaproteobacteria bacterium | reverse complement strand
TCGGCGACCGCCATTTCGGCGCCTGTCAGCACCGGCTTGCCGTAAACCGCCGTGGGACCGGACAGGGGGATCGGAAAACCGATCTTGATGGTCTGCGCCGCTGTCGACGACGCGGGCCAAGACGCGATCGCGGCGCAAGCGATCGTTAAACAAAACCGAGGGGACATGGGCGACCTCCCTGACCGATGCGGGTTATTGTGTCGAGCGCCGATGTATCGTCAGCGACGCCGGCTCGTCAAGCAACCGCTCCTGTTTCCAAAATTCGTGTGCGCGATTGCCGCGCCGTCGCTCGCCGTGTGAGAACCTCTGAGCGGGCCGCGCGCCTTTCGGGTATTTCGCGATACCCTTTATTTTCCCACGAGTATTCAGCATTTCGAACGGCGCATGACCACTGCGTGTCAGAAGATAAGCTCCGTTATCGCTCGGCTCCCGGAGTCGCTGGAATCGCAGTGATGTCGACCGCCAGTGAGGTGAGCCCGCCTCTCGAACCCCGGCGCGGTGCAGTGCTTGTCCGGCGTGTTCATGAAGGTTAAGCTAAGTTAAAGTTAATTTGGGGAACCGTCCGGAAGCCACAGCATGTCATTCGTCACGGTTTTTGCGCACCTTGCAAAAGGCATTCACGGGATTCGCCCTGCACGTGACGGATGGCACGCGGACACGACGCAGTCTGCCCGGTTTTGGGGGCGCTTCGAGCCCATCGAATCCCGGACCCCGGACAACCGCATTCGCGGTCATTCGTCCCGGCGAGGTTGCCGAAGTCATCGCCGGGGGTGGCGGGCCGGGCCTTGACGTTAAAGGCGCAGTGGGATCATGATGCGCAACGTGTAGGCGTGCTCGATTGCGGGCCGGGCGCCGGATGGATTTCTTCGCCCCGGACGCACAACCGTTACTGGCGGGACTTGCGCTGATGGCTCGTTTGACGTGCCCTCGCACGGGCGGAGGGTGACGATGCAGGGGACCCGGACGAGGAGAGGTGCCTTGCATCCCCCCGTGCTGCGCCGCCTGGGCGCTGCACTTGCGGCCTGCGTGCTCTTGGCCACGACGGCGCAGGCCCAGATCAATCCGTTCCGCAGCTATCGGGGACGCGGCCTGTCGCCGGAAGACAACCGGCTGCTCTTCGAGAGCATCGCGCGGCTGAATGCGGCCGAGCCAAGCCGCGCAGGACGCTCCGAGACGTGGAGCAATCCGCAGACGAAAAGCTCCGGCACTTCCACGATCCTCCGGGTGTTCCACTCGGGCGGCATGGCCTGCCATCTGGTACGGCATCACATTGTCGCCGCCGGCCGCCAACCAGGGAGCAACTACCACCTCACCTGGTGCCGCACGCCGGGCGGTGAATGGAAGACCAAGGGCTGACCCGTCGCGGGGTGCCGCATCGGGCGCAGGCTC
>JAFMSA010000890.1:0-314 GCA_017353855.1 Alphaproteobacteria bacterium | reverse complement strand
GTATCCAAAGATGTCACTCGCCGCTTTGACCGACCTCTTTTCGCTCCGGGACACTTCCAGATGGCGTCGGAGTTCGATAGATCGGACCCTCGCAACGGCGGGCGTCGGGCTGCCGACCGTCACCCCACCTGTCAGCTGGCGGACCACCGCCGGGCGAGGTCCGGACCTGAACGGAGACCAAAGTTACCCGATCGGAACCGGGAGCCGAGCGATCCCAGAACTGTTGCCTGGCGATACGATCAGGATGGTTTTCCCGCAAGGAGACGGCATAGGGCCGCAACCTGGCGCTGCCGGTCTGGATAATTCGGGGCCCA
>JAFMSA010000889.1 GCA_017353855.1 Alphaproteobacteria bacterium | reverse complement strand
TCAGGGATGATTCGAGAAATTCACGGGCGCCGCACGGCGACGGTTTGGCGGGACCGCGGAGTTGCCGGCGGGCGAGCGGCCGCAGGGCCACCCGACCGCCTTGAAGACGGCTGCGGCATTGGCGGGCGGCTGGTTGCGCAGCAGGAAGCGCTTGTCGGGCTGCGCCACCGTGACTTCCTCGATACGATCGAGCTCGCGCAGGATGGCGGCCCACTGGGATTGGAGCAGGGCCCAGGCAGTGAACCAATCGTCGAGGTCACTTGCGCAACAGCAGCGCGAGGAAGGAGCAGAACAGGTGGCCGACGCTGACAGAGAGGTTTCAGCGATCAGGTTTTCGTGGTGATTGCGGGGAGCGGAGCAAGCAATCTCAAACGCAGCTAGCCCGCGATCGGCCGCTCCGCGGGAATGACCGTTCGCGGTCGGTCGGTTTAATCTGGTCGAGCTGCACGCGAGACGCGGAGCGGGCGAAAAAACGCTCGCACTTCGTCGGCAAGCGCCTCAGGCTCTTCCATCGCGGCGAAATGCCCGCCCCGCTGCATCACGGTCCAGCGGCGGATATCGGTATAGGTCCGTGCCGCCACCGAGCGCGGTGCGCGTAAAATCTCGTGCGGGAATTCCGCATATCCGGTGGGCACGTCGATGGTGCGGCCTTCCGGGATCGGCCAGGGACGATGCATCCGCGCATAGTACGGCCAGAAAGACGAGCCAATGGCACCAGTGAACCAGTAAAACGCGATATTGGCGAGGAGCTCGTCACGGGAAAATGCCCGTTCGACTTCGCCACCGCAATCGGACCAGGAACGGAATTTCTCGACGATCCACGCCGCTAATCCGGCAGGCGAGTCGGTGAGCGCAAAGGCCAGTGTCTGGGGCCGAGTGCCCTGGATCCATTGATATCCGGTTTCTTCCCTTAGCCAGGCAGCGAGTTCGTCCGAGTACCGCCGCTCTTCCGGCGTCGGGTCGGCTTGCCGGTCCGAGTCGCGCCGCACGGCCAGCAGGTTGATGTGGATGCCGATCAGCTTGTCGGGATGCGCGTAGCCAAGGCGCGAGGCCGTGATTGCACCCCAGTCGCCGCCTTGTACCGCGAATTTCGAATACCCGAGGGTGTCATGCATCAGCGCGGCGACGCAGTCGGCGATTTCTTCCACGCCGAAGCGGCGCTGGCCCGGCATGAACGAGAGGCCGTAACCCGGGAGTGAGGGAGCGACGACAGTAAAGGCATCGGCGGGGTCGCCGCCGAACCGCGCCGGATCGGTCAATCGCGGTATGATCTCGAGAAACTCGAATACGGATCCCGGCCAACCATGTAGCAGCAGCAGCGGGCAAGGTGCCGGGCCCCGGCCCGGCACCTGCAGGAAATGCAGCTCTATGTCAAACAGGGCCGTTCGATACTGCGGAAACGCGTTGAGCCGCGCCTCCTGCGCCCGCCAGTCGAAGCGGATGCGCCAGTATTCGACGAGCTGCCGCACGTAGTCGAGATCGGTGCCGTAGGCCCATGCCGGCCCGGGCGCCTGGTCGGGGAAGCGAGTCCGCGCCAGCCGCTCGCGCAAATAGGCGATCGCGGGCTCGGGAACGTGCAGTGTTGTCGCTGTGACCTGTCCGGGCATGTTTCCGGCTCCCGAGAGCTGGTGAGCGTATCAGGGCATCCCGGCGAAGCCGGGATCCAAAGTTCTACTACTCCCGAATTGTGGCGCCACCAAAGGTTGTTTGACCGA
>JAFMSA010000335.1 GCA_017353855.1 Alphaproteobacteria bacterium | reverse complement strand
GTGGAGGGGCTGGAACCCGGAGCACCGAGGCGAAAGACCGGCATGCACAAACCGCGCGCCGGCCGCGGCTGCGACGTCAAAATCGGCGGTCGCGTCAATCACCACCGCGCCCTTCATCGCTTGGCAGCGTGCCTTGCTGCCGGCGACGATCCCCTCATCTCTGCCGTTACGCACAAGGGCCTGCGAGAACCCGCTATGCAGCCGCAACCTGACCCCCTGCTTCCGCAACTCCGCAACCATCTCGTCGGGATCGAAAGCGAGGCATCCTTCCGGCGCTCGCGGCCATCTATATACAGATCTTCATCAAGGAGCTTCCGGCCGGGCCGGGAACCGGCAGCACAGAGGGTGCAGCAACGCGAAGTGCGCACCGCCATTACGATCTCAAGCCGGGCTTCCTGGGAAACACGCTACCGACTGCGTGATGATGGCTCGGCCTTCATTCTCTAATATGGAGGCTATGCACGACTCCTTTGCAGCTCGACCTGCGTCTGAACCCGGCTTTGGCGGCATTGCCGGTTGCGCTTACCAACGCGCTGTTTTTCCTCTCGGCCCATTATGGGACTGCGTGGCGGAGCAAATCGGCAGGCGTTGGGCAATCATCATCCGGGCATTCCGATTGCGTTCCTCGTCCCGGACTACGACGGGATCGTCGTTGGATTTGCTCTCCAGGAGATCTGCGCCACCGGCCGCATGCACGTGCGATATCCGGCCTATCTCTCGGGACGCTCCGACCGAAGTCCGCGCGACTGCGGCCGGCTTATGCTTATTACCGGGGAGCGATCCGGGACGGGCTAGTCGTGTCGCCCCTCGTCGGTTATGTTGCCCACCAAATGGCTCTTTCGGGTGCGATCCTCGTGACCATGGTTGTCTGCTTGGTGATCTTCTTGATCGCAGCCGGAGAGGAAGGGTTCTCGTCGCCGACCCGACCGTCGCCTGACCCGTCTTCGAGCCTGGGCAGGGGCAAGCGACGTGCCGAACTCATTGCTCCGGGGGTCCCGGCTCAAAACTTGCTGACCCGCCGCGAGTGGCCCCCTTGACCTGCGCCACCGGAAATCCGGGATCTGCCGTAAACCGCGAAGCTGTCTCGAAGCGGCATAGAGAGGAGGGAGATGAACAAGGCATCAACTGTCGCGGACAAACGCATCGACAGGCGTATTGTGCTGAAGGCTGGGGCCGCTCTCGCGGCGGCCGGGCCGGCAGCAGTGCGTGGCGGGCGTGCCGACGCGCAGCCCCGCGCCAACCACGCAACGCCGCTGTTCGCTTATGTTGGCGCCTTTACGACACCGGAGCGCCGGGGGCATGGCGGCGGTATCAACGTCTACCGGGTGGACCCGAGCTCTGCCGCCTGGAGCCACGAACAGCTCCTTGAGGCCGTCAACCCGTCATTTCTGACGCTCGGCCGGGCGCAGCGCTTTCTTTATTCAGTGCATGCCGACCTCGACGAAGTCAGCGCCTATGCGATCGACAAGCAAAACGGGCGCATCACCGCGCTCAACCGGCAGTCCTGTGGCGGCAAGAACCCGGTGCACCTGTCGATCGATCCGACCGGGCGCTGGATCGTCACCGCCAATTACAGCGCCGGCTCGGTCGGCGTGGTGGCAGTCGAGAAGGACGGAACCTTGGGGCCGCGCAGCGATCTTGTGACCCTGCCCGGCGAACCGGGCCCAGATCGCAAACAGCAGGCCAGCTCGCATCCGCACAACGCCGTCTTCGATCCGAGCGGCCGGTTCATCGTCGTGCCCGACAAGGGGCTCGATCGGGTCTTTGTGTTTCGCCTCGACGCGGCCAGCGGGAAACTGACGCCGAACGATCCGCCCTTCGTGGCCACGCGCGCGGGGGCCGGTCCGCGACACATTGCCTTTCATCCGACGATGCCGTTGGCGTACGTGATCAACGAACTGGGTTCGAGCGTTACCACCTACCGCTTCGATCCGCAGCGCGGCAGCTTGCAGCCGATCCAGATCGTGCCCTCCATCCCGCCGAACTACACCGGCAACAACACCGGAGCCGAGATCGTTGTCGCGCCCGCAGGCCGCGTCGTCTACGCATCGAACCGGGGCCACGACAGCATCGCGATTCTTGCGGTCGATCAGCGTGACGGGTGCCTGACACCGGTTGGCTGGGCAGCGACCCACGCGAAGTCTCCGCGCTTTTTTTGCCTCGACCCGACGGTCACATTCCTCTATGCGGCAAACGCCGATGAGGGCCTCGGCGGTCAGCAGAACACTGACACGATTGTGCCGTTCAGGATCAACCAGGCGGACGGGATGCTGGCGCCAAGTGGTCAGATCATCAAGAGCGACAGCCCGTGCACGATCGTCTTCGCCAGCGTGTAGCTTCCGTTCCTTGCTGCTCGCTCTGCTCTACACCGACCTGACCAATGGAAATCGGATATGAGGCATTCCTCGGTCGGGCAACTGATCGCGACCCCATATCCCGTCAACGGCCAAGGCTGTAGATCCGGCAGGTGTGCCGGGAAGGCGCCTGAAGGCCTGTGCCGTGTCCCGCTTTCGGGAACAGAGGGCACCGCAAGGTGACCTCGCCACGGCGCAGGAGTCAGCAGAAGGCATGCTAGGCCAAGCCGCGCGCAAGGCTGGTGAGGCACTCCAACGCCGAAAGGCGGAGCAACAGATAACCCAGCGATGGCCGAAAGACCGAACGATCGGGAGCGGCAAGTAATACTGGCGGCTTGTTCAGTGGAAAGCGGCGGCAGATTCAGTCCGGGCCGTGGAACCGGTCGACCGAGGTGAAACCCCGGTCAGCCTCTTCCGGATAACGGGGGCTGGAGCCATTTGGATCCTCCCGCCTACGATCCACGCCATATTGCAGGCGGCGCTTGATAGAGCATCGTCAGGCATGGCTTCGCGTTGCCAGCCAGCCTAGCCGGATGATACACCCCTCTCGCGCTTGCGGTACCACTCCGTGTGCGGCGCCTCAAACAGGATGAGACATGGTTTCCTCTGGCAATGCTTTGATGTACTTGTGACCGCCCTACTTGGTTGCCAAGCCAACTTGACGGTTTCTCGAGAATTGCGGGTCACATGCTGGAAGTGGAAAAGCCAGCAGAACTGGTGAAGATGCCTTCCTGCTTGAGCGGGTCGCGGAGTTGCGGAGGAATCGCGCCGGCGCCCGCTACATAGATGACTGCAGGCGCCGCAGAAAGCCGAGGATCTAATGAGATTCAGCCTGTTTTACCAAATTCAAGTGCCCAAACCCTGGACCCCATCCAGCGAATCGCAGCGCATTCATGAAGCACTCGAGCAAATACCGTATGCTGAAGAGCAGGGCTTTTCCGGCGTGTGGTTCTCCGAACATCACTTTCGCCCCGTCTGGTCGCACAACAGTGCTCCGGACCTGACGTTGGCAGCGGTCAGTCAGCGCACCAGCCGCCTCCGGCTCGGCATTGGCGTAGTGCTGGCGCCGATACATCACCCGCTGCACATCGCAGTCCGCATGGCGACACTCGATATCTTGAGTCATGGGCGTGTCGATGTCGGTCTTGGCCGCACCGGCTATCCCTATCAGCTCATACCCTATGGCACGGATCTGCACGATACACGCGGCATGTGGCAGGAGTTCGCCGAGCTGCTACCGCGGATATGGACCCACGAAGAGATTACGCACAAGGGTACCTATTACCAGATCCCCCGCCGGGAGGTCCTACCAAAGCCTGTGCAGCGCCCGCACCCGCCGCTGTGGTCGGCTTGCGGCAGTGACGAGACGGCGCGCCTGACCGGCAATATGGGTATGGGAGGCTTGTTCGGCAGCGAAGGTGGGCCCAAGCGTGTGCGAGAGCTCATGGGGTTGTATCGCGCCTCGCTGTCCGCGGCCCCAAGCAATGGGACCCGGCCGGCGCCGCGCGCGGCCTTGATGACGGCTGCCTACTGCCACGAGAACCCCAAGGTGGTGGCCGAGCGCGGTACTGAGCTCGTGGGCTGGTACATCGAGCAGCAACGTGAACGGGCCCGCTTGGTATGGCGCGATTATGATCCCACCAATATACCGGCCGATTACCAGGGCTATTACGCGCGTGACCAACGGCTGGCCGCCGGGCCGCATCTGGGCGAGCCGACGGCAGCCGAGGTGCGCGAGGAAGGCGCGAAGTTCTGCGTCGGCACGCCGACAGACTGCATTCGGTTTCTGGAGCTCTACGAGGCGATGGGTATTGAGGAGGCTATTCTGCTGTGCGCCGTCGGACCGGCGCACCATCATGAAGTGCTCCACACCATTCGCCTATTTGGCGAGCAAGTCATTCCATATTTCCAGGCCAAAGAGTCGCGAGCGGTGCCCGGGCGAGCATCGGTGTAGTGAGACCGGAGCAAAGCTGACAGATCATTGAAATCGGCGGCCGGCTCCGCGAACCTCGGACGCAACGAAGAATCGCCTATTGCAGCGACTCGACAGCCAGGCGAGGCCCTTCGAATGCTACGTTTCAGAACCCTCCGTGAGAGCGCTGATCGCGCGGGAGGGAGATCGGGTCAGCCAGGTTTGAGGGGGCGAGCCGTGTTTGGACCGGCGCAAGCACGAGGAGCTACGGTCGCCGGATCGCTCTTTCGATGCGCCGGTCGGGAATGAACCACATTAGCGCGACTAATACATAGATTGCAGTGGCGATCCGCGTGTCGAGGAAGGAACACAAGACGCCGCCGAGGTAAAGCACCGGCGAGATCTTTCCCTTGAGGTCGCGGCCGATGGCGCGTGCCAGCGTCGAATCCTTGCCCTCCTTACGGATGATCGCCGACTGCAGCCCGTACCAAGCCAGGGCCGGCATCAGCAGCGCAATACCGTATGCCGCTGTCGGTACCGGTGCGAAATGGTTTTCTCCCATCCAGCCGGTCGCAAACGGTAACAGCGACAGCCAGAACAGCAGGTTCAAATTGGCCCATAGCATCAGCCCATCGACGTGCCGCACCAGATGGAAAAAATGGTGGTGGGTGTTCCAGTAAATCCCGACGTAGACGAAGCTCAGGACATAAGTGAGGAAGACCGGTATTACCGGCGTGAGCGCCTCGAGGGTGGCCTCATGCGGCACCTTCAGCTCGAGCACCATGATGGTGATGATGATGGCAATCACGCCGTCGCTGAACGCCAACAACCGGTCCTTTTCCACGGCGTTCCCCGTCATACTGCAGGGCGCGGCATGATGATCCGCCGCTCAGCGCGAAGGCAATAGGCGATTGTCTGTTAGCGATAGTTAGGTCGTCAGGTCGATCGGCGAGCAAAAGGATGGGCCCTCGCCGTGGACGTGGCTGCGCGTGGTTCCGGTCCCGCGGCGCACCTTTGACGGCGTCCGCTTGGGCACCTGGACCTTGGGGGACAGGACGCAGGCGCAGGACCCGCCGGGTTCTCGGGCAGTGAGGAGGTCAGATCATCTCGACGGACAACACTCACAAGGCCGCATCAAACCCCGCCGCCGCTACCTGCCATCCCGCCCCTCGCTCGCTCAACCCGAAGCTCGTCCGGGCGCTT
>JAFMSA010000888.1 GCA_017353855.1 Alphaproteobacteria bacterium | reverse complement strand
TCGGCACCGGTTTAGGAACGGGCTCGGCGGTTGGCGCATCAGGGTTTGCACCAGGCAGCGGCCACGGCTCAACGGCCGCCGTCTGCGGCGGCTTCTCGACCGGCTTCGCCTCGAGCGTCGGGGTATCGCTCTTGGGCGAGCTGTCGGCGCGCGCCGGCGCATCGCGCTTCGCACGGTCCATGTCTTTGGCTTCGGGTTCGCCGAGATCGTCCGATGCGAGGGGCCCCCGCGGCGGCGGCGACACGAGTTTCGGCTGCGGGGGCGCGGGTTTTGCCCGGGGCGGTGCGGGAGGGGGCTCGAGAACGAGCTGCACGGGTACGGGCTCGGTCTCGCCAGAGGGCGCCATCCGCCAGTCGATCAGCAGCAGCAAGGGCAGCAGATGCACGAGGACGGAGCCGAGCGGGCCGCGCAGGCGCTCCCACCACCCCTCTTCGACCTCGCGCGGGCGGCCGAAGACGCCGCGTGACCGGGGCGCATCACCCGGATCCTCCCAGCAAAGCGCCGCATCACGCTCATGCGGGGTTCGCGATACGCCGCGTCGGCGCGCAGGAGGTATTATCTTTACGGCATTCAATGCCTTCCGGAAGCCGTCCGCCGCTGCGCGCTTCGCGCGCCCGCTCTGCGGCCGTCCCGCAGAAGGCACACCGCTCGGCCGACCCGGCACGAGGTTCGTCAGAAGCTCTTGCCCGGGGCGTGCGATGCCACGCCCGAGGACCGGCTCGCGCCGGTGTTCGTCAGGCGGTCCCGTGATGCCGAACACCGCCGGCTATCATCCCGCGGCTTCGCCGGCAAGCGCCAGCCACTCGGCCTCGTCGAGCAGTTTCACTCCGAGACCAGCCGCCCTGGTGGCTTTCGAGCCGGGGTCGGCTCCCGTCACGACATAATCCGTCTTCGCCGAGACCGAGCTCGTGACATTGGCGCCGAGCACCTCGGCGCGGGCCTTTGCCTCGGACCGGCTCATCGACTGGAGGGACCCGGTGAAGACAATCGTCTTGCCCGCCAGCGGCGAGGCGGCCCGCTGCGCGGGAGCTTCGTAATCGATGACGCTGACCTCTCGCTCCAGGTCGTCCAGCACGGCACGGTTATGCGGTTCGGCGAAGAAGCCGATGATATCGGCCGCCATGCTTTCGCCGATGCCGCCGATGTCGACGAGCGCCGCCAGAGCTTCGCTTTCAGGGTCCTGCGCCGTTTCCATCTCGCGCCGCCAACGCGCGAGCGAGCGATAATGACGCGCGAGCAGCCGCGCGGTCGCCTGCCCGACCTGCGGAATGCCGAGCGCATTGATAAAGCGGTCGAGCGAAATGCGGCGCCGCTCGTCGATCGCGGCGATGAGTTTTCTGGCGCTCAGCGCGCCCCAGCCTTCGCGTTTTGCAATCACATCCGCGTCGAGGCGGAATATGTCGCCCGGCCGGCGAATGAGACCGTCCTCCCAGAAGGACGTGATGTGTTTTTCGCCGAGCCCCTCGACGTCGAAGCAATCGCGCGAGACGAAATGTCTGAGCCGCTCGACGGCCTGCGCGGCGCAGATCAATCCGCCTGTGCAGCGCCGCGCTACCTGGCCCGCCTCGCGCACGGCCAGGCTGCCGCAGATCGGGCAGTGATCGGGAAATTCGTAGGGCTGCGCGTCCTTTGGGCGGCGGTCGAGCACCACCGAAACAATTTGCGGAATGACGTCGCCGGCGCGCTGCACGACGACGGTGTCGCCGATGCGCACATCCTT
>JAFMSA010000334.1 GCA_017353855.1 Alphaproteobacteria bacterium | reverse complement strand
CGCTCGCAGCTGCTGCCGATCAGCTGAAGGCGCGACTGGAGAGCGAGCCTGGACATGTCGAGGGATGGGTCCTGCTCGGCCGCACCTTCGCCAAGCTGGGGCGCTTCCCGGACGCGCGCGACGCCTATCAGCGGGCGATCGCGTTGGCGCCGAACGAACCGCAGCTGCATGCGGCGTTGGGTGAGATGATGGTCATCGCGGCCGGGGGCACCGTGTCGCCGGAAGCGGAGGGCGAGTTCGCAAAGGCGGGAAATGATCCGCGGGCCCGCTTCTACGGCGCCCAAGCCGCGCTGCAGCGCGGTGACCCGGCAACCGCGAAGAGCACGTTGCGCGCGCTGCTCGCGGACGCACCCGCCGACGCTCCCTGGCGCCAGGCCGTCGCCGAGCGCCTCGCCGAAATCGACCCCGAGGCCTCAACCCCGCCGTCGGCGCCGGGGCCGAGCGCGAAGGATGTCGCCGCCGCGCAGGCGATGTCGCCGCAGCAGCGGCAGGCCATGATCCGCGGGATGGTGGATCGGCTCGCCGCGCGTCTGCAGAAAAACCCGGACGACAAGGAAGGATGGGCGCGCCTGGCCCACGCTTATGACGTGCTCGGCGAGGCGGATAAGGCGCAGGCGGCGCGCGCCCGTGCCGCTGCATCGCCGGCGCCGGCCTCGCCGCCCGCGAAGTAATCCGCCGGCCAGCCCCGATGCGGCGCGTTAATCTGTACCTCCCCGCTGCTAAAGCCCGGGGGTTCTGAGGGGGATCCCGGAAACTCCCCGCAACGCTCGTCACCGCATTGCGGTGGGTCATCATCTGCGCCTCGTCTCCGGGCCTATCCTCCCTCTTCGACGCACGATCCGCTCCGAGGCTCATCGCGTGGCGATCGGCAAGAGCCTCTCCGGCTCGCAGATGAAGAAAAGCTTGGCACCCTCCCTCGCAGCAGCGGTTCCACCGCCGCCCCGCTGTTTGAGCATGTACAGCCTTGCTCAAGGAGAGCATTAGGCGAACGTATAAGCGCCTGCGGCGAGGCGCCGCTTTTCGCATGGCGAGGGCTTGCGCCGCAATTCTGGTCAACGCGTCGCGTTCTCTGCGGTAAGTGACAAAGGCGCAGCGGGCGCTTATATGCCCGTTTTGGCGAGACGCGATTTGCGCCGTTGAACCGGAACGCAACGAAACGGCGATCCGTCAATCTGAGGGAAATGTCACTCTCATCGGATCTGAGCCTCGTGACCGGAGCGACCGGACTGGTCGGGTCGGCGGTTGCGCGTGCGCTCTTGCGGGCCGGACGCCCCGTGCGCGCCCTCGCGCGACCGAACAGCGACAGGCGCAATCTTGCCGGGCTTCCCGTAGAGATTGCCGAGGGCTCGCTTGAAGATACAGGCTCGCTCGCGCGGGCCGTGGCTGGTTGCCGGTTTGTCTACCATGTCGCGGCTGATTACCGGATTTGGGTGCCTGATCCGGTGCCGATGTTCCGCACGAACGTCACGGGGACACGCGACTTGCTGATCGCGGCGCTCGAGGCCGGCGTCGAACGGGTCGTTTACACCAGCAGCGTCGCCACGCTCGGTCTCGTCCCGGACGGCTCGGCCGACGAAGCCACCCCGAGCAGCATTGCGGATATGATCGGGCCCTACAAGCGGTCAAAATTTCAGGCCGAAGAGACCGCCCGCGAGCTTGCGCGCGAACACGGGCTTGCGGTCGTCATCGTCAATCCATCGACACCAGTCGGGCCCGGCGACCTCAGGCCGACGCCAACGGGGCGCCTGATCCTTGAGGCGGCGCGCGGCCAAATGCCGGCCTTCGTTGATACCGGCCTCAACATCGTGCATGTCGACGATGTCGCTGCCGGTCATCTCGCTGCGAGCGAACAAGGCCGCGCCGGCGAGCGTTATATTCTCGGTGGTGAGAACATGTCCCTCGCCGAGATTCTGTTCGAGGTCGCCTCGCGGGCGGGCCGGCGCCCGCCGCGCCTGCGCATCCCGCACGGGGTGCTGTTCCCGGTCGCGTTTGCAGCGGAAGTTGCGGCGCGCATCACCGGGCGCGAGCCGTTCGTGACACTCGACGGCGTGCGGATGTCGCGAAAGAAGATGTACTTCACTTCGGACAAGGCTGCGCGGGAGCTGGGCTACAAACCGCGGCCGGCGCGCGAGGCCATTGCCGACGCTGTCGCCTGGTTCAGGTCGAACGGATATCTGCAATGACCGCGGCGCCGGGCACGATCGAAACGCCTTCCGGCAAATGGCGCGAGGCGGAGAATTTTCCGGTCGGATCGTTTCTCATCCGGCGCGGACTGCGGCGGCATGTGCATGTGTTCTACCGCTTCGCCCGCAATGCCGACGATATCGCGGACAACCCGCAATTGACGGCCGAAGAAAAGATCAGCCGCCTCGACCGGATGGCGGCAATCCTGGACGGCGCGCCGGGGCAGGACTCCCCTGCCGCTTGCGCGATGCGCGAAAGCCTCTTCGAGACGGGCATGACCGCCCAGCACTGCCATGACGTGCTGCATGCCTTCCGCCTCGATGCGGTAAAGTTGCGTTATCGGGATTGGGACGATCTGATGGGGTATTGCCGATATTCGGCATCGCCCGTCGGGCGCCAGCTTCTCGATCTGCATTGCGAAAGCCGCGATACCTGGCCGGCGTCGGATGCTCTGTGCTCGGCGCTGCAGGTGCTCAACCATTTGCAGGACTGCGCGCAGGACTATCGGCGGCTCGACAGGGTTTATCTGCCGCTGAAGGATCTCGGCGCGGCGGGCATCGGCGTGGAAGCACTGGCCGACGCCGCGGCGCGGCCCGAATTGCGCCGCGTGCTCGACGGTTTGCTCGACCGAACCTCGGCATTGATCGACACAGCTCGCACTCTTCCGCTGCAGGTTGCCGCCTCGGGACTGCGCTGGGAATGTGGTGTGATTGTCGAGCTCGCCGCGCGACTGCTGCGCCGGCTGCGTCATGGTGACCCGGTGGCAGGGCGGGTCAGGCTGCGAAAATCCGACTTTTTGGCGGCGTTCGTGATCGGCATCTCCACGAGAGGCCGCAGATGAGCGGTGCGGTCCTACGAGCCCTCACCGATCAGCGGGACGATGAAGCAGTGCGCGAGACCATCCGGCATCGCGTCGAGGCCGCCGGGACCTCGTTCTATTGGGCGATGCGGATACTGCCGCAGGACCGCCGCCACGGGATGTATGCGATCTATGCTTTCTGTCGCGAGGTGGATGACATCGCCGACGGCGACCGGCCCGTCGACCACAAACTGGCCGCATTGTCGGTTTGGCGAGAGGAGATAGACGCCCTTTACCGGGGCCGGCCGCGCCTTCTCGTGGCGCGCGCGTTGAGCGAGCCGACACGGCGCTACGGCTTGCGCCGCGAAGATTTTGTTGCCGTCATCGACGGCATGGAAATGGATGCCCGGGAAGATATTCGCGCGCCGGAGCTTGCCGTGCTCGACCTTTACTGCGCGCGCGTTGCGAGCGCCGTCGGCCATCTGTCGGTGCATGTTTTTGGCGATCGCAGCCAGGCCGCCCATTCGGTAGCCGACTCGCTCGGCCGGGCGTTGCAACTGACCAATATTCTGCGCGATCTCGACGAGGACGCTGGCCGGAACCGCTTGTATTTGCCCCGCGAAATCCTCGCTCGTCACGGGATTGCCGGTTCGAGCCCTGCGGATATTCTCCAGCATCCGGCGCTGCCGGCGGTGTGCCGCGACGTTGCGGCGATCGCCGAGGGCCATTTCGCGGCGGCACAGCGGGCGATGATCCGATGCTCCCGACGTGCGATGCGCCCTGCCGCCGTTATGGCGGCGACTTACCGTGCCACACTCTCGGCCCTGCTGCGTGCCGGATGGCGCGAGCCCGCAATGCGCGTGAGCGTGTCGAGGCCGCTGAAGCTCTGGCTGGTACTGCGTCACGGCCTCTTGTAACCCGTCCTCTCCCGAACGGAGGGGCTTTCGGTGTCAGCCGGAAGCCCGCGGGTGAGCAGTGGCAGTCGAAACGAAACCGGAGACCACGTTGAGCGGCAAGTTCAGGATCAGCCTGCGAATGCTTCCTCAACCCGGGCCTTTTGAAGGCGAGGCCGCAGAGGAGCCCCGGGACAGGTACGGAACGGGTCCTGCTCGAACGCCGCCCGGAAGGCTCTCCTCACCGGGCCTTCCAGCGGCACCGACTTCGTGCGCGCTCCTCGGCAAGGGGCATGTCCGGCAGGGCGTCCCCCTACTCTGCGAGGTGATTGGCACCTCGGCTCGACACGGAAGGGAGCGCGCCTCCTCCCCGCCCTGAAAGGCGGGGTTTCCGGCGCGGAGACAATTCTCGATGAGAGCGCAATCGGGCACGGCTCGCGTTCATGTCATCGGCGCGGGGCTCGCCGGTCTTGCTGCGGCGGTGCGGCTCAGCAGTGCCGGCCGCTGCGTCGTTCTCCATGAAGCGGCCCGCCACGCCGGTGGGCGCTGCCGCTCCTATTTCGATGCCGAGCTCGGCTGTCGGATCGATAACGGCAATCACCTTCTTCTTACCGGCAATCACGCGGCACTCGACTACCTCGAAGAAATCGGCGCCCGGGACACTCTGGAGGGGCCCCGGAACGCGGTCTTTCCGTTCATCGACGTCGCGACGGGGCAGCGCTGGGCCTTGCGGCCCAATCATGGCGTTGTTCCATGGTGGATATTCGCCCCCGGCAGGCGGGTCCCGGGGACCCGGGCCAGAGACTACCTGGGAGCCTTGGCGCTGCCCAGGGCGGGTCCGTCGGCGACGATCGCGGCGGTGCTCGATCCTCGGCAGAGGCTGTTCCGCCTGTTATGGGAGCCGCTCGTCGTCGCCGCTTTGAATACGAGTGCCGCGCAAGCCTCAGCCACCCTGTTCGGGACGATCCTCTCGCAAACCCTGGGTCGCGGCGGGGCTGCCTGTCGGCCGCTGGTACCGCGGATCGGACTTTCGGAGACGTTTGTCGATCCGGCGCTGGTCCGTCTGCGGGCCCGAGGTGCGCAACTGCGCTTCGGCGCGCGGTTGAGGGCTCTGAGGTTTGACGCCGCCCGGGTTTCGGAACTTGTCTTCGACGGTGATTCGATCAGGCTCGGCAGCGCCGACCACGTTGTCCTGGCGGTGCCGGCCGTGGTCGCCGCGCGCCTGGTTCCGGGCCTTGTCGTGCCCGACCTATACTCCCCGATCGTGAATGCGCATTTTCGCCGCAGCTTGCCGCAGGGGACGCCACTTTTCGTCGGGGTCGTAGGTGGTGCGGTGGAGTGGATCTTTCGCAAGCGCGAGGTGTTGTCAGTGACGGTCAGCGCTGCCGAGCGCATTGTTGATCGCCCGCGAGGGGAGCTGCGCGAACTCTTCTGGCGGGATGTAGCGACGGCTTACGGGGTTGCGAGAGATGTCGTGCCGCCGGGGCAGATCGTCAAAGAGCGACGGGCAACATTCCTGGCGAGTCCCGAGCAGCTTCGGCGCCGTCCGGGGTCGGTAACCTCCTGGGGCAATCTCCTACTTGCGGGCGATTATGTCGATACGGGCTTGCCTG
>JAFMSA010000333.1 GCA_017353855.1 Alphaproteobacteria bacterium | reverse complement strand
CGGACGGCTCGCGATCACGGCGTAAAAGCTGGGCACGTCAGCGAACGTCACCCCCTCGGTGTTCACCCAAATTCCGGCGACACGGCTCTTGCGCCGAACGGTCATGTCGCGATCGGGTCCGCGCACGACGACAACGACGTCCCCGGGACCGTCGGTGGCGCCAAACAGCACAACCGATGTGCCCACAAAGCCGGTGGTGATTGCTATCAGATGGCTGGTGAGATCCGCGACGAGCGCCTCGCCCCGCGCCGGCGCGCCGAAGAACAACAGCGCCGCAGCCAGCAAAACACTCCGGCACGCCGGCTTCTCCGGGATACCGCGGCGCCGTGCTCTCATCCCTTCTCCCACGCGATCGAGTACACGTCGGCCGGGTGCGCCGTCATGTCGAGTGAGAGTTTTGCCGCGACGGCAAGCACCAGCAAGGCGAGCAGAAAGCGGAGCTGCTCACCGCGCAGACGTGTGCCAAAGCGGCTGCCGATTCGGGCGCCGACGACCCCGCCGACCAGCAACACAAGGGCAAGCACGGCGTCGACCGTGCGGTTGGTATAGGCCTGCAGCAGTGTGACGTTTGCCGCGACAAAGATAATCTGCAGCAGCGAGGTTCCCGGTACCACCGACGTCGGCATCCCCAGCATGTAGATCATCGCCGGGACCATGATGAACCCGCCGCCGATCCCAAGGATTGCGCTGAACATGCCGACCACGAAGCCGATCCCGAACGGCAGCAGCGTGCTGATGTAGAGCCGCGAGCGGCGAAACCGCGCCTTGAACGGCAATCCGTGCATCCAGGTGTGCTGATGCAGCCGGCGCCTGCCGGCGCCAGGCCGATGCAGCTGCAGCATGGAACGAATACTCTCGACAATCATCAGGCCGCCGAGCGTCCCGAGCAGCAGCACGTAGCAGATCGAGATTGTCAGCTCTACCTGACCGACCTGCTTGAGCAGAGTAAAGACCCAGACCCCGAGAAGGGAGCCCAAAAGGCCGCCACCCAGCAGGACCCAGCCCATTTTGAAATCGACATTGCCGCGCCGCCAGTGAGCCAGCACGCCGGACACCGAGGCCCCGACGAGCTGATTGGCCGAAGAGGCCACGGCCACGGTTGGCGGGACGCCGATAAAGATCAGCAGCGGCGTCAGAAGAAAGCCGCCGCCGACGCCGAACACCCCGGAGAGAAACCCGACCGCCGCACCGAGACCGAGAAGGACGAAGATGTCGACAGACACCTCGGCGATCGGCAGATAGATGTCCATGGGCTGAGGTGCCGGTGCGCTTTTCGTTTCCGCAATATTCGCGATACGGCAAGCAGGAGCGGCCCACCTTACAACCCGCGCAACGGTGGGAAAAGCGCGAACCCGGTCTCCCCCCATCGGGCCCGGCTGCCTGACCGGGACGGGGTCGGCCTAGGGCCGCAGCAGCCCGCTTATCTGCTGGGCCTCGCGCAACACCGGCTCGGCGATAGCCCTGGCCCGCTCGGCGCCGCAACGCAGAACGCCGTCGATATATCCGGGCTCCGCCATCAACCGCCTCATATGATCGCCGATCCGCCCGAGGACTTCCACGGCCGCTTCGGAGAGAGCTTCCTTGAACGCCGAGAAATTCCGGCCGGCGAATTTGCCGAGCGCATCCTCGCGCGATAGCCCGCACAACGCGGCGTAGATGCCGATCAAGTTGTCGGCCTCAGGCCGATGCTCAAGATCCGCGATGGTGGAGGGAAGCGGCTCGGGGTCCGTCTTCGCCCGGCGGATTTTCAACGCAATCATCTCGCCACTGTCGGTCAAATTGATGCGCGAGTAATCCGAGCTGTCCGATTTCGACATTTTCTTCGTGCCGTCGCGCAGGCTCATCACCCGGGTCGCGGTCCCAAAGATCTGCGGCTCGGGCAGCGGAAAGAAATCGCGCTCATAGCGTCGGTTGAACGCACCGGCGATGTCGCGTGCAAGCTCGATGTGCTGCTTCTGGTCTTCGCCGACGGGAACGTGCGTCGCCTTGTACAAGAGAATGTCGGCGGCCATCAGCACCGGATAGGCGTAGAGGCCCAGTCCGGCCATCTCGCGGTGCTTGCCTGCCTTCTCCTTGAACTGGGTCATGCGGTTCAGCCAGCCGATCGGGGTCAGGCAGGAGAGCAACCAGGCGAGTTCGGTGTGGGCCGAGACCATGCTCTGATTGAAGATCGTGCAGCGCTCAGGGTCGATCCCGGCAGCGATGTAGGCAGCCGTCACTTCGCGCGTCGAGCCTCGCAGTTCGGCGGGGTCCTGCGGCTGAGTGAGCGCGTGCAGGTCGACGATGCAGAAGATGCACTCAAATTCGTTCTGCAGGTCAATCCAGTTGCGGATCGCTCCGAGATAATTGCCGAGATGCAGGTTGCCGGTGGGCTGGATGCCGGAAAAGATGCGGTTCATCGAAGATTTTCTCTGCGCCGGAAACCTCGCCTTTCAGGGCGGGGAAGCGGCGCGCTCCTTTCTGTCGAGCCGAATTGCCAACAAGTTCGCTGAGAAGGGGAGGCCCTGCCGGACACCTCCTTCCCGACGAGCGCACACGCGATGAGTGCCCCTGAAGACCGCCGTGACGAGAATCTTTCGCTCCGCTCCCCTCGCCCGTTGCCGGGCAGCGTTTGAGCAAGGCCCGTTTCGTACCTGTTCGGCGGCTGGTCTGCCGCCTTGCCTTCAGGAGCGCCGGACTGAGGAAGCATGCGGGCGTTGGTTTTGAACTTCCCGGTCAAGCTGGTCTCCGGTTTCCTTTCGTGGGGCTGGTAGCCCTCGGGCTTCCGGCTGACACCGAAAGCCCCTGCCCTCCGGGAGGGGATGGGTTACGTCACCTCGCAGATGCGACGGCGGCGCCTGTTAGCGCCTCCGCGCCGCGCCGGTCAAGCGGGTTGGCGGCGTAGTCGCCCCAACAGGCTGCGCCAGTCGGCGATCCCGAAAGCGAGCGCGAAGGCCGCGAAGGTGGCGAGCCCCGCACAGACCAGCGCGGCAAGCGCCCCGATCCGAATGAGGGGCAGGCCGACCAAAGCGGGGGCAAGGGCAATGCGCAGCGGTATCAGGACAACACCCATACCGAGAGCGGCGATCCCGATCCGCGGCAGGTTGCGCCGGGCACGGCCGTCGAAGCGAAAATATCCGCGTCGCATCAGCAGGACGAGCAGTGTCAAGGCATTGATCCAGCCGGCGACCGAGGTCGCGAGGGCAATTCCGACATGCGCGAGAAACCGCATCAAAATCAGGGTCAGACCGAGATTGGCCGCCATGGCCGCAACCGCGACCTTAACCGGGGTGGCGGTGTCATGGCGAGCAAAGAAGCCGGGCGCCAGCACCTTGACGAGCACAAAAGCGGGCAATCCTCCCGCATAGGCCGCCAGGGCAGCGGCGGTTGCTGCGGTATCAGCAGCGTCGAAGGCGCCGCGCTGGAACAGCACCGCGAGGATCGGGGCTGCCAGCACAGCCAGTGCCAACGCCGCCGGCAGGGTCAGCAGCAGCGCCAGCTCGACCCCGCGGTTCTGCGTGGTCACGGCGTCGGCTTTGTGGCCAAGCCTTACCTGTCGCGAGAGGGGTGGAAGGATGGCTGTGCCGACTGCGATGCCGACGACGCCGAGCGGCAATTGGTTCAACCGGTCCGCGTAGTAGAGGTACGACACCGAACCGACCGGCAGCAGAGAGGCAAGTGCGGTCGAAATCAACAGGTTGAGCTGCGTGACGCCGGCGCCGACAGTTCCGGGCGCCATGACTGCGAGGGTGCGCCGCACCCCCGGCGTCAAGCGCGGAACCGGGAGCCGCAGCGCCAGCCCGGCACGCGCGCAGGCGAACAGCAGCCAGAGGAACTGCGCAAAACCTGCCGCCGTAACCGCCCAGGCGAGAGCGCGACCGTCACGCCAGCCGACGCGGTGCATCAACAATAATGCCGCGATCAGGAACAGGTTCAGGAGGATCGGCGCAGCGGCGGCGGCCGCGAAACGGTCGACGGAGTTCAGGAGACCGCCCTGCAGCGCCACCAGCGCGATGAACAACAGGTAGGGAAAGGTGATGCGGGCAAGGTCGACGGCGAGGTCGAATTTGGCGGGATCTCCGCCGAAGCCCGGCGCGATCACCGTCATAACAGCCGGCATGAAGATTTCGCCCAGCAGAACGAAACCAAGAAGTGCGGCCAACAGTACGGCGAGCGCGTCCTCGGCAAAAATCAGCGCCGCCTCCCTGCCCTGCTCAGCCATGGTCCCGGCGAAAAGCGGCACAAAGGCCGCGCTGAAGGCACCCTCGGCAAACAGGGTGCGAAACAGGTTGGGCAGCCGCTGCGCCACAAAAAATGCATCGGCAACGGGCCCGGCTCCGAGAATGGCGGCCGTCAGGACGTCGCGCAGAAAGCCGAACACCCGGCTCAACAGCGTGTAAGAGCCGACCGTGGCTACGGAGCGCAGCAGCGCCATTAGGGCCGCGTTTTTGCCGCTCGCCCCTCAGCACGCTGCAGCGTTACCGGCTGGCCGTGCGATGTGCGGCGGTAGGCCTCCGCCCATGCCTCTTTGCGGGCGAGCAGCGTCGGCGACGTGAGAAGATTCTTCTCGGCCACGAGGCGTTCGAGCGCGGCGAGCCAGTAATCGTAATACCGCGAGCCGTCGTCCGGTTCGCCGCGGCGCGCGGCTGCCGCCAGTTCGGCGGCTAATGCGGCCGACCATTCGCTCCAGGTGAAGACCCCGGCTTGCGAGAGCTTGACGGCCAGTGCAAAGGCATGCGCCTGCCAAGGCTCGGCGAAAACGGGCTCCTCTTCGGTCATCGGTTCACGCGGGCTCGAGATAACTTTCCCACAGATCGATACAGACCGAATCGCGCGGCGGGGCCTGCCCGCCCCACAGTTCGCGAGCAGCAAACCGCACGCAGTAAAGGTGCTGGGGATGCTCGCCGAGGAAATGCGCGTTGCTGTCGGGAAAGACGTGGGCGCCGTGGATGCGGTCGATGATGCCGAGCGCCCCGCGGGCATAGCGCGGCAGGCGCGTGTGTCCCGTCGGATTGATTTTCTTTGCGCGCACGGCCTGACCGATCGCAAAGCGCGGCGGTTCGTTGACGGGGCGCTCGAACCGGCCGCGGTCGGCGACGACTGCAGCCGCCCGGTCTGCGCTCAGCGGCGGTGTTGCTCCGGACGACCCGGGGGCCGACCGGCCCAGCTCAAGCTCGGCGGCGCTGACAACCCCTGTCTCTTCCAGCAACATCATGAGCGCCGCCAGCCATTTCTCGTAATAGCTCATGCGCAGGTAGTCGGCGGGCGCAATGCGCTCGCGCGCATGCCGGCTCGCGTCAATGTTCCATTTCCCGAGAGCGGCCGTGGCGCGGTTGAGCGCAAAAACCCGTCCTTCCCATGGCTCGTGGAAGACCGGCTCGTCGGATTCGCGCGCGATCGGACCCATGCCGTGCATCCCGCCCATATCGTGCACGCCGTTCATCGCGTGCCCCGCGGTATATTCACCTTCGCCGTGCCGATCATTGCGTCCCGAGTGACCAGTGCGGCGAGCTCGTCTTCACTCATGTTTTCGCT
>JAFMSA010000332.1 GCA_017353855.1 Alphaproteobacteria bacterium | reverse complement strand
ACGAGCGCGAAATGATCGCCGTGCCGCCGATCGGCGAGGAGGATGACGGGCAAGTCAACCACGTACCGAAATCGCTGCTGGTCGGGATTATTGCGCCGCGCATCGAGGAGACCTTCGAGCTGGTGCGCGATCGCCTGGAGGCAAGCGGCTTCGACAAGATCGCCGGCCGGCGCGTCGTGCTGACCGGCGGCGCCTGTCAGCTGCACGGGGCGCGCGAGTTCGCGGGCCTCATTCTCGACAAGCAGGTTCGGATCGGCCGGCCGCAGCGGGTGGCCGGCTTGGCTGAAGCGACCGGCGGGCCGGCGTTTGCGACGACCGCCGGGCTGTTGCATTTCGGGCTCTCCGAGCGCGCCGAGGTCGCGGGCGCCAGACGCGGTCTGGCAGGGCCGCCGAAAGGGGTGCTTGGCCGATTGGGGAATTGGCTGAGGCAAAATCTTTGAGGCAGAGCCCGACGAGCGCTTGCGTACCGGCGAGGGGGGCCGGCCGGGTCGTGTAGAGGCAGCTTTTGCAGTGGGGGACAAACGCATGATCAATCTGAGCATCCCGAAGGACGAGCAGGAGATGAAACCCCGCATCACGGTTGTCGGGGTCGGCGGCGCAGGGGGAAACGCCGTCAACAATATGATCCGGGCGAATTTGATCGGCTGCGAGTTTGTGGTCTGCAACACCGATGCGCAGGCGCTGCAGCAATCGAGCGCATCCCGCAAGATCCAGCTCGGGATCGGCGTCACCCGCGGGCTCGGGGCCGGATCGCGACCGGATGTCGGGCGGGCGGCGGCGGAGGAGGCGCTGGACGAACTCGTCGAGTCGATGAGTGGTTCCAACATGGTGTTCATCACCGCCGGAATGGGCGGCGGCACCGGCACGGGAGGGGCTCCGGTGATTGCCCGGATCGCGCGTGAAACGGGGATTTTGACGGTCGGCGTAGTGACCAAGCCGTTTCACTTCGAGGGCAGCAACCGCATGCGCATTGCCGAAGCCGGCATCGAAGAGCTGCAGAAATTCGTCGATACGCTGATCATCATCCCCAATCAGAACCTGTTCCGCGTCGCCAACGAGCGCACCACCTTCGCCGACGCCTTCAAGATGGCTGACGATGTGCTTCACGCCGGGGTGCGCGGCGTGACCGACCTGATGGTCATGCCTGGGCTGATCAATCTCGATTTCGCCGACATCCGCACCGTGATGGCGGAGATGGGCAAGGCGATGATGGGCACCGGCGAGGCCGAAGGCGAGAAGCGGGCCACCGATGCCGCCGAGGCGGCCATCTCGAACCCGTTGCTCGAAGACGTGTCAATGAAGGGCGCAAAGGGGGTGCTGATCAACATCACTGGCGGGCTCGACATGACGCTGTTCGAAGTCGACGAGGCCGCCAATCGTATTCGCGAGGAGGTCGATCCCGAAGCCAACATCATCTTCGGCTCGACCTTCGACGAGAGGCTGGACGGCAGGATGCGGATTTCGGTAGTCGCCACCGGGATCGATGCCGAAGCCGTCGCACAGCCGCGGCCGGCGATCAGCCTGGTGAGCAGCCGGGACACGACCGCTCCGCCGCGTGAGGCGGGCAAGGGGAACTATACGCAGCCGATGCTGACCCGCAACGCGGCACAGTCTTCCAAGCAGCCTGTGCGTCCCGAACTCGACAACGAGCCGCTCCCGCAGGCGGCGCAGGCGGCGGAGAGCGCCGCAATGCGCGGCGGCGCATTCATCGCGCCAAGACCGGCTGACGCAGGAGCGGCCCGCGCGGTTCCGCTGACGCAGCCGGCGGTCCCTCCCGCCGCTGCGAGGGAGGCGACGGCGAAACCCAAAAGACGGGTGCCGAGTTTGATCGAACGCGTGACCGGCGTCGGACGCGCCCGGGCCACCTCGCCGGAGCCTCCCCCGCGCCCGCCTGCTCAACCGGCCAAGCCCGCCGCGCAATCGGCCGCACAGCCCCGCCTGGCGCCGCTCGAGCCGGACGACCGCCCAAACCTGAGCAAAGAAGACGACCTGCTCGACATTCCCGCCTTCCTGCGGCGTCAAGCAAATTGACCCGGCGGTCTTGCGCATCCGTGCCCGGCCGTCGCTCCGCAGACGGCAGCTTGCAGCTGCTGCCGAGAAACGAGACTGCGGGATGCTTGCGGAAATCCGTGAGCGGCTTCCCGGCGCGGGGGGACGGCCCGGAACCGGTGAAGACTTGGGTTTGCCGGCGTTCGACGGGCCTCCTTTTCGGGTTGCGGGTTCGCGCCTGCGGGCGGCGCCCGGCATCGCCGAATGACGGCCCCTTCGCCTGGGGGCCTGAGAGCCGGCGTGGGGACGAACGGACAGAGCTTGCCGTCGTCAGCCCAAACGAACGCGTCGGTTGCCTGTGTCGATCGACAGCATTGCCGTTGAGTTTCCCTGCGAATCGACCGCGCCAGGCCGATTTTCTGCAACAATCGGTAACAAAGAGTGATTTGAGCCCAAGTAGGCACGACGGTAAGTTGTTCCGCGTTGGGGGACCACTTCCGAGAAGTCTGTCGCGTGGCGGGGGAAATGGCGGCGGCGTCTCAGCAGACGCTAAAAACAACGATAGGGTGCCGGGGGATCGGGCTGCACTCGGGTCGGAGGGTCGCGATGACCCTTCGCCCGGCCTCCTCGGATACCGGGATTATTTTCCGCCGAACAGATACGGCGGCGGAAATTCCGGCTCACTGGGCCAATGCGATCGATTCACCTCTCTGCACCGTATTGGCAAACGGCGAAGGTGCGCGCGTGGGCACGGTCGAACATCTGATGGCGGCCTTTGCCGGGGCTGAAATCGATAATGCCATTGTCGAACTGGATGCGCCCGAGGTGCCGATTATGGACGGCAGTGCGGCGCCCTTTTTGTTTCTGATCGAGTGCGCCGGGATCGTCCAGCAGGATGCGGCCCGGCGCGCGATCAAGGTGCTCAAACCGGTCCGCGTGATCGAGGAAGACGCGGCGGCGGAACTGCTTCCGGACCACGGCTTTTCGATGAGCTTTGAGATCGATTTCGACAATCCGCTGATCCGGCAGCAGGATATCTCGCTGACCTTCGATTCGCACACGTTCAGGAGCGAACTCAGCCGGGCGCGCACCTTCGGCCTGCTCGATGACGTCAACCGGCTGCGGGCGGCGGGTTTTGCGCGCGGCGGTTCGCTCGAAAACGCTGTCGTCGTCGGTCGCGATCAGGTCCTGAATGCCGGCGGCCTGCGCTATGGCGACGAGTTCGTGCGGCACAAACTGCTCGATGCGTTCGGTGACCTTTATCTCGCCGGGGGCCCGATGATCGGCTCCTTCCGCGGTGTGCGCGGCGGCCATTCGCATACGAGGCGGTTGGTCGCGACGCTGTTCGCGGACGAGGATGCCTGGTGCTACACGACTGTGAACCGGCCGGCCGGGATCGGGGAGCTCGAATGGCAGGGCGAGGCGCTGCTCGCCGGACAATGATGCGCGTCCTCGGCTTGCGCAGGCGGGCTCGACCCCTGTCGGAGAACCGTAATCTCATGTCCGACGAGTTGGCGATGCACTCGCTGCCTTTGCTTCGATGGTTTGGCCCCGCGGCGTTGATCTGTTTGTTGACCGCATGCTCCGGCAACAAAAAAGAAGCGTATGTCGAGAAGCCGGTCGACGATCTCTACAACAAAGCCATGGACGAACTGGTCGAGGAGCGCTACGCGCCGGCGGCCAAGACGTTTCAGGAAGTGGAGAGCGAGCACCCGTATTCCGTCTGGGCGACGAAGGGCCAGCTGATGGCAGCCTATGCGCTCTACGCGGCGGGCAACTACGGTGAGGCGATTATCACGGCCGACCGCTTTATTCAGCTTCATCCGGGTCATCGCGATATTGCCTATGCTTATTATTTAAAAGCTATCTCATATTATGTGCAGATCGTCGATATCGGTCGTGACCAGAAAATCACCGAACAAGCCCTAAGCGCGCTCGACGATGTGGTCCGCCGCTTTCCCGACAGCAAATACGCGCGCGACGCCAAATTGAAGTTGGATTTCACTCGCGATCATCTGGCCGGAAAAGAGATGGAGATCGGACGTTATTACCTAAAGCGAGGCCAGTATTTGGCGGCACTGAACCGTTTTAGGCGGGTGATCGATAATTATCAGACAACGACCCATGTACCGGAGGCGTTGGAGCGTCTGGTTGAGTGCGATCTGGCGCTTGGCCTGACCGCCGAGGCGAAAGACAATGCCGCGGTGCTCGGCCACAATTACCCGGGGAACGAGTGGTACGCCGACGCCTATTCCCTGATGACCTCCGGCAATCCCGGCACTCCTCCGCAAGGCTGGTTTGCCCGCAACTTCGGCACGCTGTTCTGAGCTGCGCGGCCGCTGTCGGCTTGAACAACATGAAAAATTGTTAATTTCGGCTTGCTGGCCGTCTGACGTATTTCACCTTTCGAGCGGCGGTGCCGGGCTGTTTCCCGCGGCCTAAATTGCCGCGGAGTGCGCGCTGGCGGGTAATCTCGGAGGGTGAAGGATGTTGCTGCGGCTCGTCGCGGTTTGTCTGGTCACGTTGCTTGCGGTCGCGGCGGATGCCGCGGAAAAGCCGTCGGGCGTTACCGGCGTTTATCTGACCACGCGGTATCCGGCGCTGACGGTCCGTGCCGGCGAGACGGCGACGGTCGATCTGTCGCTGCGCAATTTCAACTCTCCGCCCCAGGAGCTCTCCCTATCCGTGCCGGAGGTAGCGAGCGGTTGGAAGGCCACGGTTCTCGGTGGCGGTCAGCCCGTCGCCTCGGCGATCGTCGGGCCGGACAGCGAGGAGAAGCTGCAGCTGCGTCTCGATCCGCCGCCGAATACGGGTCCGGGCGACTATCATTTCATGGTCGAAGGCAAGGGGGGCGGAAAGGACCTCAGACTCCCCATTACGGTGTCAATAGGCCAGGAATTGCCGGCCAAGCTCAAGCTGACCACCGACTTCCCGTCGCTGCGTGGCACGGCCGCGACCGCGTTCAAATTCAGGGTCAGCGTTGCCAATGACAGCGGCCGCGACGCAACGGTCAACTTCAGCGCCGATGCGCCGAAAAATTTCCAGGTGACGTTCACTGAAGCCTATGGCAGCCAGCAGGTGACGAGCCTTCCGATCGAGGCCGGCAAATCAAAGGATATCCAGGTCTCGGTGGCGATGCCCAAGGAGACCCCGGCGGGCGATTACAAGATGGTGCTGCATGCCAGAAGCGAGCAAGCATCGGCCGATATCGGCCTCGGCCTGACGGTCGTCGGCCAGCCGCGTCTGTCTCTGTCGGGCGAAGGGGGCCGCCTGAGCGGTGCGGCTTATGCCGGGCAGGACGGCCAGCTGACCGTCATTGTTCGCAATGACGGCACCGAGGCGGCGCGCGACGTGGAGTTCAGCGCGACCGCACCCGAGGGCTGGAAAACCGGCTTCGATCCCAAACGGCTGCCCGAACTGCCGGCCGGCAAATCGCAGCCGATAAAAGTCTCGCTGACCCCGTCCGCGCGCGCGATCGCCGGAGATTATCAGACGACGATCCGCGCCAATGCGACGGGCGGCCAATCGCA
>JAFMSA010000331.1 GCA_017353855.1 Alphaproteobacteria bacterium | reverse complement strand
CGCGCGGGATCGCCTCTTTGACCGAAACAATGATGACGTCGCCTACGGTCGCCGTCTTACGCTTGGAGCCTCCCAGCACTTTGATGCACTGGACCCGACGCGCACCGGAATTGTCGGCGACATCGAGGTTTGTCTGCATCTGGATCATGCAGCACCTTCGGACGGTGCGGCACCCTCGGTGCCGGGGTCGGCGGATTGGAGATCCGGCGAGCCGGCTGCGGTGGCCGGAGCCCTCGCGGCGCCAGGTCGCGCCGAGCGCCGGCCCGGTTCGGCCCCGGCCGGACCGCTGAGCACGATCCAGGACTTGCGCTTGGAAATCGGGCGGCTCTCCTCGATCTGCACGACATCGCCGGCGCGGTAGCTGTTGTGCTCGTCGTGTGCCGCATATTTCTTCGAAGACGTGACGAATTTCTTATAGACCCGATGCATTACGCGGCGTTCGACCCGGACGATGACCGTTTTGTCACAGGCGTCGCTGACGACCACACCCTGCAGCACGCGTTTCGACATGACACTTTTCCTCTAGGACGCCTTGCGGTGCCGCTCCCCCAGCACCGTTTTAATGCGCGCGATCTCGCGCCGCACCTGCCGCACCCGCGCCGTATTCTCAAGCTGGCTGTTCGCGCGCTGAAAGCGCAAGTTGAAGATCTCCTTGCCCAGATTGTCGAGCTCGCTCGCCAGCTCGTCATCGGTTCTTGCTCTGACGTCGGCCGCCTTCATGAGACGCTCTCCGCGCCCTCGCGGGCAACAAAACGCGTGCCGACCGGCAGTTTGGCGGCCGCGAGCTCAAAAGCCTCGCGCGCAGTGTCCGGCGGCACCCCGTCGAGCTCAAACATGATGCGGCCGGGTTTGACGCGGCAGATCCAGAATTCGGGCGACCCCTTGCCGCTCCCCATCCGGACCTCGGCAGGCTTCTGCGATACCGGGACATCCGGGAAAATCCGTATCCATACACGGCCGGCGCGGCGAATGTGACGGGTAATCGCGCGCCGCGCCGCTTCGATCTGCCGGGCGGTAATCCGACCGGGATCGGACGCTTTGAGACCATACGCGCCGAAATTCAACGTCGTTCCGCCTTTGGCGAGGCCGTGGACACGCCCCTTGTGCGCCTTGCGATGCTTGCTTCGTCGTGGACTGAGCATGACCGGATCACATCATGGCTTCGCGACGGCCACGATCGTGGCTCGGCGGCTGTGCTTCGCTCAGGCGCTTGTCCTGCGCCATCGGATCGTGCGCGAGGATCTCGCCTTTGAAAACCCAAACCTTGACACCGCATACGCCATAAGTGGTTTTGGCGGTGCCGTAGCCGAAATCAACCTCGGCGCGCAGCGTGTGCAGCGGCACCCTGCCTTCGCGATACCATTCCATACGGGCGATCTCGGCGCCTCCCAACCGCCCCGAACAGTTGATCCTGATGCCTTGCGCGCCCAACCGCATCGCAGACTGCACCGCCCGCTTCATCGCCCGCCGAAAAGCAACCCGCCGCTCGAGTTGCTGCGCGATGCCGTCGGCAATCAGCTTCGCATCAATCTCCGGCTTGCGGATCTCGACGATGTTGAGAGACACCTCGCTTTCGGTAACGCTTGCGATGTCGGTACGCAGCTTCTCGATGTCGGCGCCCTTTTTGCCGATCACCACCCCGGGCCGCGCAGAATGCAGCGTAATCCGAGTCCGCCTGGCGGCTCGCTCGATGACGACCCGCGACAGGCCCGCCTGGCTCAGCCGTCGATGCAGGAACCTGCGCAGCCCCAGGTCGTCGAGCAGCAGGTTCCCGTACTCCTTGCGGGCGAACCAGCGAGAATCCCAGGTGCGATTGATGCCGAGCCGAAGCCCGATCGGATTGACTTTCTGACCCATTACTCACCTCCCTCGGCGCTCTCGCGGACGACGACCGTGAGGTGCGCAAACATCTTCTCGACCCGCGCCGCACGTCCCCGGCCGCGAGTGTGAAACCGCTTGAGAACAAAAGCCCGGCCGACCGTGGCCTCCTTCACAAACAGACGATCGACATCGAGCTGGTGATTGTTCTCGGCATTGGCGATCGCCGCCTGCAGCACTTTCTTGACCTCACGTGCTATGCGGCGGTGTGAAAAAGTTAGCTCCGCCAGCGCCGAGGACGCGGTCTTGCCGCGGATTGTCCTTGCCACGAGGTTGAGCTTGCGCGGACTTGTACGCACTCCGCGCAGCGACGCGGCCGCCTCGTTCTCTTCGAGCCGGGGCCCGGCCGTTCGCTTGCCCATGTCAGCTCCTTCTCGCCCTCTTGTCGCCGGCGTGGCCGTAAAACGTCCGGGTCGGCGCGAACTCGCCGAGTTTGTGGCCGATCATATTCTCGGTCACAAGCACGGGGATGAATTTGTGGCCGTTGTGAACGCCGAAGGTGAGACCGACAAACTGCGGGAAGATCGTCGATCGGCGCGACCAGGTCCTGATCACTTGATTGCGGCCGGATGCCCGCGCTTCTTCGGCCTTCTTGAGGAGATAGCCGTCGACAAACGGTCCCTTCCATACCGAGCGCGCCAAAACTGTTCCTCCCTTCGACTAGCGGCTGTAGCGGCGGCGCACAATAAGCCGGTCCGTCGCCTTGTTGCGCCGCGTCTTTTTGCCCTTCGTCGGTTTGCCCCAGGGCGTCACCGGATGACGGCCACCCGAAGACCGGCCCTCGCCGCCGCCATGCGGGTGATCGATCGGGTTCATCGCCACGCCGCGTACCGAAGGGCGACGGCCCAACCATCGACTGCGTCCGGCCTTACCGATTACGATGTTTTGCTGGTCGGGGTTGGACACCGCACCGACCGTGGCGCGGCATTCGGAGCGCACCATGCGCAACTCGCCCGAGGAAAGCCGCAGCAAAGCGTAGCCCTGGTCGCGTCCGACGAGCTGTGCGTAGGTGCCAGCCGCGCGAGCGATTTGGCCGCCCTTGCCGGGCTTCATCTCGACATTGTGGACGATCGTGCCGATCGGCATGCTGCGCATCGGCATCGTGTTGCCAGGCTTCACGTCGACTTTCTCGCCCGAAACCACGCTGTCTCCGGTCCGCAGCCGCTGCGGCGCCAGGATGTAAGCCAATTCGCCGTCCTGATAGCGTATGAGCGCGATAAAGGCGGTGCGGTTGGGATCATATTCGAGCCGCTCCACCGTCGCCGGTACATCCAACTTGGTGCGCCTGAAATCGACCATCCGGTAGCGTTTCTTGGTGCCGCCGCCGCGGCGGCGCATCGTAATGCGACCCGTATTGTTGCGGCCCCCCTTGCCGCGCAGCCCTTCGGTCAGCGACTTTACCGGCTTGCCCTTCCATAGCTCGCTACGATCGACGAGCACCAGCTCTCGGCGAGACGGCGTCGTCGGATTGAAGGTCCTCAATGCCATCGGATCAGATCCCCGTCGTCACATCGATCCGCTGACCCTCGCGAAGGGTCACGATCGCTTTCTTGTAGTCCGAACGCCGGCCCGGCCGGCCGCGAAAGCGCTTCAGCTTGCCCATCATCCGGATCGTGTTCACCGCCGTCACATCGACGCGGAACAGGCCTTCCACCGCCGCCTTGACCTCGCGTTTGGTAGCCGTTACCGGCACGCGAAAGATCACCTGGCCATGTTCAGAGACATTCGTCGCCTTTTCGGTGATTACCGGGCCGCGAATGATGTCGTACATCTGTTGGCGCGTGAGCTTCGTCTCGACGCGCGGAATGACGCGAAAACGGCTCATCTAAGGCGAGCCTCGAGGTGCTCCACCGCGGCACGGGTCAGCACGAGCGTATCGCGCCGCAGAATGTCATACACGTTGGCTCCCTGTTGCGGCAGCACGTCCACCTTGGGCAAGTTGCGCGCGGCACGTGCGAAGCGCTCGTCGACGACCGGTCCGTCGATGATCAACACCGAGTCCCAGCCAAGCCGCTCCAACTGCGCGCGCAGCGCCTTGGTCTTGGCTTCCTCACAACGAGCAGCCTCGATCACGATCAGCTTGCCCTCGCCCTGTTTGGCGGACAGCGCGGTCCTGAGGCCAAGCTTGCGTACTTTTTTCTGGAGCGAGAATGCGTGGCTGCGGACCACCGGCCCGAAGATCCTCGCGCCCCCGCGGAATTGCGGCGAGCGCAGACTGCCCTGGCGGGCCCGGCCCGTTCCTTTCTGCTTGTACGGTTTCTTTGTGGTCCCGCGAATTTCGCTGACCCCCTTCGTCTTGTGGGTCCCCGCGCGGCGCTTTGCGAGTTGCCAATTGACCACACGCGCCAGGATATCGCGGCGCACCGGCAGTCCGAAGACTTCCGCGGCGAGTTCGATGTCGCCGACCTCCTGGTTGTCGAGGTTGCGTACCGTCAGTTTCATTTCAGCCCTCCTCGGGGCTTGCAGCCGCGGCCTGCGTTTCCCGCAGCGCGGCCGGGAACGGCACCCCCTGCGGCACCCTCCGCTTGACGGCGTCCTTGACGAGGACGTATCCCCCGGGACTGCCGGCAACCGCCCCTTTGATGAGGACAATGCCGCGCTCGGCATCGACCGAGACCACTTCGAGATTCTGCGTGGTCACCCGCTCGGCGCCGAGGTGACCCGCCATCTTTTTGTTCTTGAACATCTTTCCCGGAGAGGTGCGCTGCCCCGTCGAGCCATGGCTGCGATGCGAGATCGAAACCCCGTGGCTGGCACTCAACCCTCCGAAATTGTGCCGCTTCATAGCACCGGCAAATCCCTTGCCGATGCTGGTGCCGGCGACATCGACAAACTGGCCGGGGAGAAAATGCGCCGCGGTGATCTCGGCCCCTACTTCGAGTACCGCATCCTCGGAAACGCGGAACTCGGCAAGGCGGGCCTTCGGCTCGATCTTGGCTTTGGCAAAGTGGCCACGAAGCGGCTTCGACACGTTTTTCGTCTTAGCGGTGCCGACGCCGAGTTGCACGGCCGTATAACCGTCTTTTTCCCGAGTTCGCACCGCCACGACCTGGCAGTTCTCAACCCTGAGGACCGTCACCGGCACATGGTTTCCGTCCTCGGTGAAAATGCGCGTCATGCCGAGTTTTCGAGCAAGCAGACCAGTGCGCATCATTTGCTTCTCACAACTTGATCTCGACATCGACGCCGGCCGCGAGGTCGAGCTTCATCAGCGCGTCGACGGTCTGCGGCGTCGGGTCGACAATGTCGAGCACACGCTTATGCGTGCGGATCTCAAATTGCTCGCGCGACTTCTTGTCGATGTGCGGCGAGCGCAGAACCGTGAATTTCTCTATCTTGGTCGGCAGCGGGATCGGGCCGCGCACGCGCGCTCCGGTGCGCTTTGCGGTATTCACGATCTCGCTGGTCGATTGGTCGAGCACGCGATGGTCGTAGGCGCGCAAGCGGATACGGATATTCTGATTGTCGATTGCCATCTCGGGTCCGATCTCTGCAAAAGCGCGCTTCGGCCTTTGTTCGCAGCTACTTTATGATTTTGGCGACGACGCCGGCGCCGACGGTGCGGCCGCCCTCGCGGATCGCAAAGCGCAGCCCCTCATCCATCGCGATCGGCGCGATCAATTCGATCTCCATCGACACATTGTC
>JAFMSA010000330.1 GCA_017353855.1 Alphaproteobacteria bacterium | reverse complement strand
ACCGCACTGTTTGGCCGGTCGGGATCGGGCAAGACCTCGATCATCAACGCGATCGCCGGGCTGATCCGGCCGGAGCGCGGGCGTATTGTCGTCGACGGTTCGGTATTGCTCGACACCGAGCACGGCATTTGCGCCCCGGCTCACCGGCGCAGGATCGGTTACGTCTTCCAGGAGGACCGGCTTTTCCCGCATCTGACGGTTCGCCAGAATCTGCTGTTCGGACGCTGGTTCGCCGGGGACGGGCCAGGTTCCCCCCGTCTCGACGATGTCGTCGAACTGCTCGGAATCGCGCCGCTGCTCGATCGCCGGCCCGGCCGGTTGTCCGGCGGCGAGAAGCAACGCGTCGCGATTGGCAGGGCGCTGCTGGCTCGCCCGCGGGTTCTGCTGATGGACGAGCCTCTCGCCTCGCTCGACGCACGACGAAAGGACGAGATACTCCCTTATCTTGAGCGCCTGCGCGACGATGCGGGTGTGCCGATTGTGTATGTCAGCCACTCGGTCGCCGAGGTCAGCCGGCTCGCCACGACGATCGTGCTGATCTCTGAGGGTCGGGTGCGCGCTATCGGGCCCGTGCAGGATGTCATGGGCCGCGCCGATCTGGTTCCACTGGCGGGCCGCTTTGAAGCGGGCGCGGTCCTGGCCGTGCGGGTTGTGGCTCACGATGTCCGATGGCGCTTGACGGAGCTGGCCGGCAGCTTCGGCAAGCTCGTGATCCCCCGCTTGGACATGCCGGTCGGCGCGGCATTGCGCGTGCGGATCCGCTCACGCGACGTGATTGTCGCGATCAGTCCACCCAGCGGGATCAGTGCGTTGAATGTGCTGACGGCAGAGGTCGAAAGAATCGTCCCGATCGAAGAAGGCGCGCTCGAAATTGAGCTCAGCTCCGGCAACGAGCGGCTCCTCGCGCGGGTTACCCGGCGCTCCGGCGAAGCGCTCGGGCTGGTGCCGGGACGCAAAGTATTCGCCGTTATCAAGACGGTCGCGATCGACAGGCGCAGCCTTTCCGCGCGAGAGGAAGCCGCCGTGCTCGAACAGGATTTGGAAGTATTCGACAGCTGAATTCGGGGACGACCGTCCCCCCAACGCGTCACCGGCCGCGCAGCGGAATCTCCCTCAGCCGGAACGACGCCGCGGTTGTCAGGGCCGAAATGACCGCGGCATAGACGAAGACCTGGGAAAAAGCAGCGCGAATCGTGTCCTGGAGGCCGGCCAGGAGGGCCGGGTTTCCGGTCCCCTGTTGATCGGGATGCAGAAGGGAGATCCCGGGATTGGGTCCGAGCACGTCGTGACCCGGAAGTGCCAGGGCACCGGAATTGAGCCCGCTGACCAGAATGCCGGAAAGCAGCGCCACGCCGAACGCGCCACCGATCAACCGGAAGAACATAATGCTGGAGAGTCCGATCCCGGTGTCCGCCAGATCGAGTGCGTTCTGCACCGGAACGATGACCGTCGGGAGCTGAAACCCGAAGGAGAGCCCCAACGCGGCGGTGAGGGTCGTGTCGAGCGGCCAGGACCGCCCCAGCCCCAATGCTGCGACGGCACCGCAAACGACGGTCATAGCGGCAGCCCCGAGGATCGGGAAGATGCGGTAGTGGCCGGTGCGGCTGACGAGTTGCCCGGCGATGAACGAGCCCAGGACGGTCCCGCCGGTCATCGGGATCAGACGCATTCCGGCTTCGTTGGGCGCCAATCCGGAAGCGAGTTCAAAGTCGAGCGGAACCAGGATGATCATCGCTGTCATAACCATAAACATGGAGAAGCTGATCAGGCTTCCTGCGGCGAAGATCCGGTTGGCAAACAGGCGCAGCGGAATCATCGGCTGGGGCATCTCGCGTTCCCAGACGATCAGCCCCGCCAGGAGAGCGATACCGATCGCCAGCGGGATAAGGACGTCGACCCGGCCCCATCCCCCGGCGGCTTGGGCCCGGTTTGCCGCGAGCAATATTGGCGTCGTCGAGCCGAGGATCAGGGCTGCGCCGAGCCAGTCGATGGTCGGCCTCCTGGCGGGCTTTGCAAGCCGCCTGAGATTGCGATTGCAAAGGACGAGGGCGAGCACCCCGAACGGTATATTGATCCAAAAGATCCAATGCCAGGTCAGATAATCTGCAAAGAAACCGCCCAGGACCGGTCCGAGCAGGTTCGAGACTGCCATAACGCTGGAAAAATAGCCTTGATAGCGACCCCGTTCCCGCGGGGGGATGACATCGGCGATCGCCGCCTGGGATACCGAGCGCAACCCGCCGCCGCCGACCCCTTGCAGCGCCCGGGCCGCGATCAGTTCCGGCATCGTTTGAGACAGGGCGCAGAGCACGGAAGCGCCGAGGAACAGCGCGATCGCGAATAACAGGACGGTCCGGCGCCCGTAGAGGTCGCTGAGCCTGCCATAGATCGGGGTCGTTATCGTCGACGTCACGAGGTAGGCTGAGACAACCCACGACATCAGCGCCCAGCCGTTCAGATCGCGCGCCATTGTCGACAACGAGGTCGCGACGATCGTCTGGTCCAGGCTGGCGAGGAACATCGCGAGCATGAGCCCCGAAAGGATCGACACGATCTCGGATCGGGAGAACTGCACGGGCGTCGTTGGAGCGCCTTCCGCCATTCCTCGGTTACCAACAGACGCGGGCATCCCTCTCAAGCCCCGCAAACGTTACGTCGACTGCTCGGTTGCTTTCGGCTCGCGCAGGCGCGACCGTAGATCGGTTGTTGACTATTTCTCAAGGGCGCAGCGTGATGGACGAGACCACCCACAAATCGATCGGCTGGCAGGATGAACTTTACGACCTGTTGCGCCGGAACCGCGTCACCCAATTTGCTTACGTCCCGGATGCCGGACACCGGATCCTCATCGCCCGCTCGCTCGCCGACCCCGGCGTTCATTCGGTGGCGCTGACGACCGAAGAAGAGGGAGTGGCGCTGCTCGCCGGGGCCGATCTCGGGGGCGCCCGCGGCGTCCTGCTGATGCAGAGCAGCGGCACCGGGAACTGCATCAACATGCTCTCCCTGATCAAGGGCGGCCGCTTTCCGTTTTTGACATTGGTCAGCATGCGGGGGGATTTCGGCGAAGGCAATCCGTGGCAGTTTCCGATGGGACAGGCGGTCGAGGCCGTGCTCGGCGCCATGGGCGTTATTTGCCTGCGGGTCGAGCGGCCGGAGGAGGTCGTCCCCACCGTCAGCGCCGCGGTGACGATGGTGTTCCAGAGCGGTCATGCCGTAGCCGTGCTGCTGACCCAGAAGCTCTTGGGCGCGAAGCAATTCTGAGAGGCACCCCAATGGCGATCCAACGCGAGCGGAGTGGTCGGAAAACGTCTCCGGTCGGCAAAGAGTTTACGCTCGACCGGCGTGATGCAGTCCCGGCCCTGATCGGCAAACACGAGGATTTCCTGATCATCAGCGGTCTTGCCGGCACGAGCCGGGATATCGCGGCCCTGACCCGGGACGGTGCGCACAGCTATACGATGGCAGGCGCCATGGGCGGCGCGTGCATGATCGGATTGGGTCTGGCGCTGGCCCGTCCCGATAAGCGCGTCCTGGTCGTGACCGGCGACGGCGAACTGTTGATGAATCTCGGCGCACTTGCCACGATTGCGGTATTGAACCCGCCCAATCTGGCGATCCTGTGCGTCGACAATGGCCATTACGGCGAGACCGGATATCAGAAGAGCCACACCAGCCTCGGGGTCGATCTCGAAGAGATCGCGATCGGTTCAGGGATCAGGGCGACGCGCACGCTGAGCGCCGAAGAGGAGCTCGCAGAGGGCGCGCGCATGCTGCGCGACGGAAATGGCGCGGCTTTTGTGCTGCTCCGCGTCAAGCCAACCGACCCACCCGGCTTCAAACGCAACATGGATCCCGCAGCCTGCCGCAACCGCTTCCGCGCCACGCTGCTCGACTCGTTGCAGCCAGACGTCTAGAGCCCGACGTCTTGTTCCATCATGTGCAGCACCGCCGCAGCGGCCCGCGAGTCTTCGCCGCTTTCTCCGTGGACGCGACGCCGCATTTCCACGACCTGTTGCTGCAACGCGTAGGCCTCGGCTTTTTCCCCTTCTTGCCACAGGATTGCGGCGAGATTGCTCATGGCCGTCAGACTGTCGGGATGCTGTTCGCCAAATTCGCGGCAGCTGGTCGCCAAAACCGTCTCGACGAGTTCGCGGGCCGCGGTGAGGTCGCCTTGGGCTGCAATCGTCCCGGCAAGATTGTTGATCGCACGAAGGGTCTCGAGGTCGGCCTCCCCAAAAAGGGTACGTCTTCCCGCTACGACCTCCTCCTGCAGTCTACGCGCCTCGGCGAAATCGCCCTGCGCGGAAAGCGTCACGGCCAGCTTCCCGATCGCTTTCAAGGTGTCCGCGTGGTGCTCGCCCAATTGCCGGCGGCGGCCCTCGACGACCTGCTCCTCGAGCTTGCGCGCTGCGATCAACCGGCCCGTCGTCCAGTAGCGGTCGGCGAGATCGAGCATTGCGGCCAGGGTATCCGGGTGGTCATCCCCCAGGACACGACGCCTCTGCGCCACCAGGCCTTCCTGTTCCTCCTCGCAATTTTCGGCCATTTTGCTCATCATCCCGCGTTGCCGGTCCCCGCGTTGCTCCGTTGCCCGTTAGCGGCTAATCGAAATCCTTTGCAAGGGCCGCGCGGACGGGCTCCGGCAGCACCGTCATGTGCCCGTAACTGGGATGGTCAAAACCGACGATTATCCGGGCGCCGGGCGTCCGGAACCGGGCGATCTGGTCCGCGGTGAACGGAAATCTGACGAACTGCACCGAGGATGCCTTGCCTTGGGGGCTCGTATTTTCCCGTGTCGGATCGGCCTCGCCGCGGATACGCCCGCCGGCGAGCTCGACAAACATATGGCTTTCGATCCCGCCGAGCTGGGCCAGCATCGCGGCCCGGTGCGCCGCGTTGTCGATCTCGAACATGACCGTGGCAACGAGCTCCATCCCTTGCGGAATGAGCGGGTTATACGCCGCAAGCTCTTCTTCGAGCTGCGCCGCGCCGCCCTTTTCGATGTGCAGCATCTCCTGTACCTGAAACCACATCGTATCGTAATTTTCGAAGTAAAATGTCGCGAAGGGACCGACTTCTACTCGACGCTGCCGCTTGGTTTCGGCGATGCGGCTGCGGCGCTCCCGCCGGATCGCGGCATACTCGCCGAGCGGCAAGATGTCCTCGCGCGTCAACTGGCGTTTATTGTGAAAGGCGGATTCAGTCATGGCGTTCTCGCTGCTGCGTCCGACCACGCCCCGGGGATGCCGTAGGAGCGGGCGACGAGTTCAATGGGGTGCATCGAGCGGGTGGGCACCGCCTCGCCATCGGCCAGCATCTCCATTTCCTGGACGATATGCATTCCGGCGAGCGGGCATTCGGAAGACACGAACGGTTTTGCATTCTTCAATGCCTGCCGGCCGACCGGCCGGCCGAGCTTGAGGGCTGTCTCGAAATTTCCTTTGAGCACACCCCACGATCCGCCGTGCCCCGAGCACCGCTCGATGACCCCGACGTCGGCCTGAGGCAATAGCCGTAGCATTTCGGCTGCCTTTT
>JAFMSA010000033.1 GCA_017353855.1 Alphaproteobacteria bacterium | reverse complement strand
GTTCTGGTGCTCAGCGAGCCAACCCGCGGTATGGATGTCGGCGCCAAGGAAGAGGTGGTTAGGATAGTACGCTCGCTGCGCACCGAAGGCGTGGGAATCATTGTCATTTCTACCGAACCCGAGACCGTGCTGTCACTCGCGGACCGTATCATGGTGATGAAAAAAGGTCGCATAGTGAGGGAGTTTGCTGATGAGGCGGTCAGCAAGGACCGGCTTCTGGCGGCAGCGTGACCGGTCGGATGATCTCAGAACGGGCAAGCGAATTTGCGGGTGGCCGCCGAGGTCGTGTGGCAGCGTGGCTACAATTGCAGTTACGCAATCTCGCACCTTTCGCAACTCTGCTATTTCTGGCCGTCTTCTTTGCGGTAGCCAGTCCGTCCTTTGCTACCTTCAGCAATGTCGGCAACATCCTTACGCAGATCTCAGTGACAGGAATCATTGCTGTAGGGCTGACCTTCGTCATCCTATGTGCCGAAATCGACCTTAGCGTCGCCAGCATCGCCAATGCTACAGGGATTGTCGTTGCTTTCTTTACGGCGCAGGACCCGAGCGTCAATATCGGCAATATCGCACTTCCCGGGATAGTCGCGATCTTGGTTGCGCTCGCGTCGTGCTCCGCTCTTGGCGTGGTGAACGCCTTTGGAGTAACCCGCATTGGTATCCCTTCATTCATTATGACGTTGGCAATGCTGCAGATTGGCGCCGGGATCAGTGCCATGCTCGTACGTGGGCAGATTGCCTACGCCGTGCCTGCGCTGATTGGGACGCTTGGCAGCCGTTCCATCGGCCTCGTCCCGTGGATTGTCATTGTCGCTGCGTCAACCCTGTTGACCGGACATCTCGTTCTTGCCTATACCCGGTTCGGACGCTACGTGTACATGGTGGGCGGAAATCGTGAGGCGGCCGAATATTCCGGCGTAAACGTACGAGCGATTATCGCTGCAGTAATGGTCATCTCAGCTGTGTGTTCGGGCGTCGCCGGCATGCTGGGCGTCGCGTATTTCGGTAGCGCGCAGCAAAACGAGTTTGACGCTTACCTGCTGGATTCCATTGCTGCGGTCGTGGTTGGCGGCACCAGCCTGTTTGGCGGGCAGGGAGGTATTGGCAACACAATCGTCGGCCTACTCGTGCTTGGAGTGCTGAACAACGGGCTCGATCATGTGAATGTTGATAGTTTCTTAAAAATCCTGATCCGTGGATTAATTTTGCTTATTGCTCTCATTATCAACGTGTACGCACAACGCCTCCGCAGTGCCGTGCGGGAATGACAAAAAAACTCCTCCGCCCAGTAATCGCGACATAATTGCGGGACCGAGAATTGCTGAGGGCTGAAGTTGGCCCCGAATCTGAAACCCAGGGGCATGGTTGGAAGTCGACCGTGGACAAGGAGCAGATGCAACCCGGTCGGTCCCCAGCGCGCCGCCGACGTGGCTGCCTCAAAGATAAGATGCGGTCGCAATCCCCGACTTCAGTCAGCGCCCGCCTTGGGCAATGTTGCTCGTCGACTTTGGATACCCAGCATAGCCCACCTGCGCGTCCATTAATAGTGCAACCCGACGCTGCAGCCCCCGCAGTACAGCCTGATCGCGGCCGCGCCGCCACCTAGACGATGCCACCGAGAACGGCTGCCGATCCTATGACGGACGCTGCGTAGGCATCAGCAGCTTCCAGCTCGCCCATATCGCTCACCATCCACACGCTCAGGCCGGCTGGAAAAGCGTGCAGCACAGACCTGGACATGAGTCTCCTGAACGTGCAGACGATTTCTAGCAGGCACAATCATCGGTATCATTCCAAATCCTTTCATGACCTGCGTGATCGTCGAATTCCCTGCGCTGAACGATATGGTCGTGGAATCCGACACAGACACGCGGGGGCGGATGTTGCAGGGCATCGAGCTCGCGGCGCATGATGAGACTTACAATGTGGGCGAGTGAGGTCGATTTCGTCCGGTGTCCGGCCCATGACCCCGAAAAGATCAAATGGATCCGATTGGCCTCGGTTTTCACTTCCTGCAACGGAAAGCGCGGCCAGGTTGCGCCAGCCCCGCCGCTTCCTCGGGACACCATTCCCGAAAAGCCGGCACTACCCTCTCAACCCAGTATAACGTTAATTATCGTCAGCAGAGGCCGCCAGGCGCTGGCGACTGAGAGAGATAACCGTTCCCGCCAATTGCGAGGAACCCGCGCGCTCCCGCCCTTGCCGGACCCGGAGAGCGCTCATGGAAACAGCCCTCGAACGCCTTCAGCAGCGAAGCCTTGATCTCACCCGCGCTTCGGGGGACCTCTGTATTGCCGCCAGAGAGAGACTTTCTCTCACCATACGATAACTGTCCTGCTCCGTGCAATAAGGTCCCGGCTGATGGCAACTTACGCGTCTCTAGCACTATCGCGCATAGTTAGCGTTACGCGCCCATATGGACATCGAGATCAAGTGATACCCATGGGTATGATTTGCTTCCGGGAGCGCTCCTTGCTCGGTCCTGGTTGTAGGCTGCCTTCGAACTTAGCCGTTGGTCAGCCTACTGCGACTGGCGTGTCAGCCAATGGCGTGTCGGCGTCGGCGCCAAACAACAACGGCCTCTTCTGTCCAGACAACTACTAAGCAAAGGCGACTGCCTGCTGCAGCTTGACGATTCTCCAGTTCACGCCTGAAGTCCCGAAGTTGGACCCGGCGCCTGGTTTCGGGCCGATCTGTTCTCCTTGCATAACCGGGTGCGGTGGTCAGAGCGCGGGCAAGACAATGACGTACGCAATTGCTGCGTAGTGAAGCGCGGCAGCGCTCAGTACCGAGCTATGCCAGATGGCATCGTGGAAAGGAAGCCGGTACCAACGATGGACGCAGGCTCCGATCGTGTAGAGCACCCCTCCGGACACAAGAAGGATGAGGATTGGTCGATCGAGAGCGACTAACAAGGACTGCATGATGATGATCCCGGCCCAGCCCATGACCAAATAGACCGCGGTTGAAGCCCATTGGTATCGAGGTGGATAGGCTAATTTGACGGCGACGCCCGCCAATCCGGCCAGCCAAATCGAGCCGGTCAGCCAGGCCGCAGCCCGACCACCTAAAATACAGACCGTGAACGGGGTATAAGTGCCGGCGATCATCACGAAGATCGCAGCGTGATCCAGCCGGCGCAAAAGATCTCGCCGGTCGGAGGAGCGCCGGAGATGGTATGCTGCGGAGCAGGTTAGCATCGCCACCAAGCCGACGCTGTACGCAAGAACAGAATAGAATACCGCCGAATTTGTCGAATTCGCCGCCAGCATAAGTAACACCGGCGCCCCGATGGCACCAATCGTCATTCCGATGAGATGAACCGCAACATCGGCTTTGATCTCACCCGGAGAATATCGCCCCACAGGATGGGAGACGGCGGCACCGAGGTGGCTTCCATTACCGTCCGTTGTCACTCGGGCGTCGGGCCTTTTCTTCACCTTTGGCCCAGCTCATTCGGTCTCGCCCGGCCCGCTCAGAGGGGGTAATTGGGTTTGCGCATGAGGGCCTCCGATCCGGCGGCCGTAGGTTTGGATCTCCGAAAAACCGGCCGAGTTGGGATTGGGCCTGTATGCGGCTTTTGCGCGAAACGATCCAGGCCTCGCAGCCTCGGTGTTGAAACTGCTGACGATCGCGGGGTTGGTGTCGGATATCGAGATCTTCACGCTGAACCCGCAGGCATCGACTTCTCAGATCGCCTCGGCGTATGGATGCGTTCTCACGTCCCGCTATGGATCGAGCTGGTCTTCTCGAAGTAGGCGCTCGCGGCCATCGATCTTCCCTTCCCCGGGAAGCCCTCTCAGAATGGTATGAACGCCCCGCGCGCTCGCGTCGGTGTTGCGATTCCAGGGTAAACTTCACAGTTTGGCCCACCGAATATATATATATTGCGGCATTGTTGGCGCAATGCACTGCTCGAACCGCTTTCCCAGGCGCGAAGGGTATCGGCTCCTGGGTATCTCCTTGTCCGCACTCGCCGCGGAGGAGGCCGAGCGCGAGCCCGAATCAGCCTGCCCGCTTAGGCTCTGTTTTCGTAGCTGGAAAACCTTTTCGGGGCTTACGCGGCGATCGGTTCGACCAGGCTTGGGTCATTATTCTTCACATTTCCGACCCGCACGCTTACCGGCCAGCACGTCATTTCCACTGCTGGAAACGGCGCGAGCAGGGCCTTGATGTCGGAAGGGGCGGCGGATTCCTCCCCAAGCCAGACCCGCCACGACCCGGGTTTAAGGACCGCCGGCATCCGGTTGTGCAGCTCCGCGCAGAGTTCGTTCGGTTCCGTCGTGATGATGGCGAAGCTTCGAATCCATTCGCCAGCGGGCGAACGCCAGTTCTCCCACAGGCCGGCCAGCGCCATCAGGCCGTGGTCGGCGAGCGCGATGGCGTAGGGCTGCTTTCCCGTCCCGGTCTTTTTCCATTCGTAAAAGCTGTTCACCGGCACGAGACAGCGGCGGCGCTGGAACGCGTCTCGGAAGGCCGGCCTCGTCTCGATCCCTTCCGCCTTGGCATTGATGTTGGCGAAGCCAACGTTCAGATCCTTGGCCCAGAACGGGACGAGACCCCATCGCAGCATGTCGAGGCTGCGCTCGCCAGCCTTGGCGTCGTAGCGGACCACGGGCAGCGAGTCGGTCGGCGCCAAATTCCAGCTTGCCGGAAAATTCGGTGTCGGCCGATGCGGCGGGATCGAGAACACAAGCTTTATCTCGCTGACATCGGAGGAGAGCTGGGCGCGTCCACACATGTTCCAACCACATCCTATTCATGTCACAGGGGCCCAATCGGCTGGACACCATCGGACTCGGGTGGAATCTTATAGGAGAACAAAGAAGGAACTTCAAGGATGCCGGGTCATCCCACGAGATGATCATGACCGCTGAGCGGCGTTTCCCCGTCCCGCATCCGGATTGGCGTTTCGCCCGGCGGCTTCGGCCAGCGCTACACGGAAATCACGCATGGCTGGACCAGAATTGCGGCACCGATGGCGGGGCGATTACCCCGTCGGGAGTGCGAGGCCTCCTGAATGACGCTGTTTTGATCTATTTCCTCGACGCCACGCTCGCAGGTGCCTTCGTCGCTCGCTGGTGCGCCAGGTCCAGGGACCGAGACCGACGGGCGAGGTGTTCCGGATTCGGGACGATGAGCCGATACCGCGCATTGGCACAGCACCCCATCGAATTCCCCCAATGGGGACTTCGCGCGAGCTTGTCGGACGAATCCGTCCGAATTAGCGGGATCGTGGCGGGCCAGGGGAGCGATAGCCACAGCTCGGACCGACCCCGGACGGTGTAGCCTGGAACGAGTGAAGTGAACGGGCTGAGCGGCGGCGGACTCCCCCGCGGCAGGCCGCCGCCACGGTACGGCGAGCCCGGCGAAAAGAGCGCCTCGACCGCTACGGTCAGGGGCGGCGCCGATGTTGCGCAGCAGATGCGGTAGCACCCGCCCCCTTCGGCCTGCGCGCGACGCGTGCCCTTCGCGAACGACGGCACAGCAAGCCGCACGCAGCTTGTGACATTGTGGATCGGTGCCCTGATCCTCGGCGGAGACCCGCCCGTACCGACCAGCCGGTCGATGCCCGCGGTTTTGGGCCGCTCTCCCCGCCGCTGAGCGGCGGGAGCCTCGGCCAGGTGACTGTGGCCGCCGAGCGAGGCGAGGTGACCGGCGACGGCGACACGCAGTTCGTCGGGACAATCGCCCCCGAGGATGTCGTCGATCGCGAGCCGGAGCGGTTTTTCCTCACGATGGCCGCGACAGAGCTAAGCGGATGCTGCCAGTCGACGCGGTCGAACTTGGTCGAACACTCGTTGCAAGAGGCGGGGTTCGTCGTTACCGAGCACTGCCGCAGTCTACGCAACAAGAAGCTCCCAACCTTGCCGGCGAGGCGACGAGGAGTGGCAACTGCTCGTCAAAGTGCGGCGCCGCTCTTCGTTCGTCTCGACATCAGAACTCGACGCGGGGCTTCCCTTCATCTTGATGCGCGCCGAGGCGACGTCGAAGCGGGATGGCTGGATCGACCCGCGTCCGACAAACATCATCACCGCGTCAAAGGCGGCTCAGACGCGCCTCTGAAGCTGAACTCGCGCTGTGTGAGATGGCGATTTGTTGGTACGCGCAAGTCGAAAACGAATTGGCCGCATGGCGCATAATCGACCCGAAGCCCGGGCCGGAGACCCAGATGTTCGCAGAAGCCGTGCACGCCGGGGATCGGCTTGACTGCTCTGCATCAGAATGTGGTGGCAATCACCCGCCCATGCATGTTCGAGTGTGGCCGTTACCACAGCACTGCCATGGTCTCGCCCTCGGAGCTCCGGGTGCGTGACCACGTTTTTTTTCCAAGAACCCATTGCGCCTTCCGCTGCGAAGCAGATTGGGTGCGATGACAGGCATACGGTCGCTGCGATCCGATCGCGATCGTCGGAGACAAACACGTGGACGCGGGGGTGTGTGAGAGAGTGTCCTGCCAGATGCTTTCAGCTCGTCTCGTGGCGGCGCGACCGCACATTTCGTCGCGCCGCTGTGCAATGACAGCTCCAAGGGACGCTACTCCGCCGCCGAGGCCTTCGGGACCGGCTGCGTCAACGAGCCCACCGGGGTGGGATCGCGTACAGAGGCGGCGAGAAAAACACCGCGCCATCAAGACCCTCAGATGCCGCTGCGGCTACGGACGATTGCGGCCCCCGCCACGTCGGGGGGTATCGGCCGGATGTAGAACGTGTCCCGCTCGAAGACCGCTACATCGCCGCCCTGCTGCCAACTTCTCAACGATGCAACGGCGTAATACACCTGTTGCCCTGCGGCGAGGTTGACGTCCTGATCCTGATTGAAGTCTTGCCCGTAACTCTGGGGTGCGATGTGGTAATGTCCTGGCGGAACATCGCGATAGAACACGCCCCCATTTGCGACAGACGCGAAATGGCTGCCGTTCACGTCAATATTCGCGAGATTGAGGCTCTCCGAGGGCTCCCAGTCGCGGTAGAGCCAGATTCGGGCCTGGCCTGGATAAACCGGCAATGCTGCGCCCGGCAATGGAGCCGTCGCCAATGGCTCGGCACATCCGGCTGCGATCAGCAATAGGCCGCCGGCCCACTGTAGCCGTTGTAACCGCAAACCGTGATACGTCTTCATGAGCTTTTTGATGGGTCCTGCCCACTCGAGGAATTCTTGTTGTCGGGTTGTCGGTTCCTGATTTCTCATTCCTCGCCAACCGGCAGTCTGCGAGTGGGGATCGCTGCTTTGAATCAAATTATTTCCTCCAGCGTCTAGGCTCAAGCCACGAGAAATTATTAGTGATCGTGCGCCGGGTATTCTCCCCAGCCATGTCTTTGAACGTCCGCACTCGGCTTAAGATCCCGCTGGACCATCCGAACCACTGCTTCTGCCTCGGCTCATCGACGGCACCTTCCAACGCGCGGTGCCCTGCAGGGCCCGTCGGCGCTCGTGCACCAGCACAGACCAGATCGAAGTTGACCTAGCTCGGGCTTCGGGTGCGACGTGAGCGGTCATAGAACATCGGCTGGCCGTGAATTCCGGTTGGCCAAGTGCGCGGGTTCCTAAAATTCTGTCCTCTATCACTCACTATTGAGCCATTCTCTTGATGCAACGTACGCCCGGAATTTCTCACATCAATGACAGCGAGCCAAACTCCAACGGCAATTTCGCAATTGGGGCATTCTCAACCCATTGATTTCCCACAACCATCCTTTCAAGCTTAGCGACGGCGCGACGCCGGTGCTACTGTTTGACCTGGGAGAATATGCAATGCGTGCACGTATCCGCGATACGGAAATCTACTTCGATGTCGAAGGCATGGGGCTGGTGCCAGACGGCGGGACGATGCGCGAAAACCCAGTAGCGATGGTCATTCACGGTGGCCCCGGCTCTGACCACAGCGGCTTCAAGCCGGCTTACACGCCGCTCAGCGAGCGGATGCAACTTGTCTACTTCGACCACCGGGGCCACGGCCGATCGGCGCGTGGCGATCCGGCGAGGTATACGCTGGACGAAAATGTCCAAGACCTGGAGGCATTGCGGGAATATCTGGGGCTGGGGCCGATTATCTCAATCGGTACCAGCTATGGTGGCATGGTTGCGATGGCGCACGCCGCCCGGTATCCGGCATCGGTCTCTCTTCTGATTCTGGTGGTGACGGCTGCGCATTCCGGTTTTATTGCGCGCGCCCAGGCGATCGTGGGCGCGCGCGGCACGCCTGAACAACAGCGCGCGGTGGACATGCTACTTGCCGGCGAGCTTAAAACCCATGAGCAGGTGCAGAACTATTACGACGTTATGGGCCCGCTTTATTCGCTCAAGTTCGATCCGGCCACGGCCGGTACCGTGCGCGGGCGCGCGACGCCATCACCCGATCCGCTTAATCGCGCATTCGCGCCCGGCGGGTTCATGTACACTTACGATCTGCGGCCAGAGTTGCCACGCATCACTGCACCGACATTGATCCTAGCTGGTCGGCACGACTGGATATGCGCACCGGAATTCTCTGAGGAGATCCACCGGTTGATCCCTGGCAGCGATTTGCGAATGTTTGAAAACAGCAGCCACTCGATCCGCGTTGACGAGCCAGAGGCGTTGATCGACGCAATCCGCGGCTTCGTTGTCTATAAACGCCGATGATTCCCTTGGTCCCATCGTAACCCGGACGCGAGCAACGCGCGCAGCTGGAGATACGATCCCGCAGGACAGCCATTAGTCACCGGACTATGACGAAATGCGATCGAAAGCTATAAGACTTTTTTTGCACGCTTTGAGGCCCTTCCCGGCTTTCGAAGGCGTCAGAGTGCTCCCGAAATCTATCTCTCGAGCGGGGGCTCCGCGATCCCGTTGCCGCTCACCCGTAAATCAGCACATGCGAGAAAAGCGGGCAACCGCGCCTGTAAGCATCTGGCGGCCATTCTGGTGACCATCCCCGGCGCTTGTCGTTTCCGCTTGCTACGCGAAGCTGTATATATAATGCACCAATGATGAGTCCCCCAGGGTTGCGATCGTTGAACGAAATTGCTGTCTTCAGTGGTACTGCACATCCGCTTTTGGCCGAGGAAATCTGTACCCACCTCGGCGTTCCTCTGCTGCCATCGCAGACGGAGCGCTATGCAAACGATTGCCTTGGCGTGCAGCTCCAAGCCAATTGCCGGGAATGCGATGTCTTTATCATCCAGCCTCTGGTTCCGCCGGTGCAGGAGCATCTGGTCGAACTCCTACTGATGCTGGACGCGGCACGGGGGGCATCGGCATCGCGCACGACGGTCGTAATGTCGCACTATGCTTACGCGCGCTCCGACAAGAAGGACGCACCTCGGATCTCGATCGGCGGTCGTTTGGTCGCTGATCTTCTGGTCACCGCCGGTGCCAATCGCATTCTGACAATGACCCTGCATTCGCCCCAGGTGCACGGTTTTTTCAATATTCCCGTCGATCATTTGCACGCGTTGCGGGAGCTAGCCGGACACTTCAAGCAGTACGATCTGGCCAACACCGTTGTCGTCTCCCCCGATCTTGGCAATGCCAAGGCGGCCGCCGCCCTCGCCCGGCTGCTGGGTACGACGGTGGCGGCCGCCGCGAAGCAGCGTTTCAGTGACGATCACGTCGAGATCAGCGCAATCATCGGTGATGTCGCCGACCGCGATATCATCGTGCTCGATGACGAGATCGCCCGAGGCAGCACCGTGATCGAGCTGCTCGACCGGCTCCGCCAGCGCAACGCCCGCGCAGCGCGCATCGCTTGTACCCATGGCCTGTTCTCTGCCGGTGCTCTCGATCGCCTCAATCAGCGGCACGACGTGCTCGAAATCGTTTCCACCAACACCGTCCCGATCCCTACCGAAAAATGCGTGCCCAAGCTCAAGATACTATCGATCGCGGCGGCGCTCGCCGAAGCTATGCGCCGCATACACAACGGCGAATCGGTAAGCGCTTTGTTTCATCCAGTCGACGGCGCCTAGCACTGCTCTATTTTCAACTGCTGCAAGCCTCTCGCGGCTTCGCGGCGTGCTCGGCGGCATTGTGGAAACCGACTAGCCTGAGGGCAGCGGTGGCGGCAGCCCGGCAACGAGGCGAGACGCTAAAGGACGAACTGCTGGCAGATCCAGCCATGCTGAGCACAGCGCCAGGTGTTCGGGGATGATCCCGGCGGGTGTACCGCTTCCTCGACTAGCTAGCCGCAACCCTCAGTTGAGCGGCGCCCGAGCGCGCGAGGCATTGGCGCAAGGCCGGGTAGATGATGCGTGACCGCGGCCGAGAATGCGGCGATCGAGCCAGCTGAGCGTCGGCCGGCCACGTCTTTCGTCATATCTTCCCCGGCCGCTTTCCCGACTGCTGGGGTTCGGGTACTCCCCGAGCCGCTTCTCGGACTCCCGTCGCAACCCGGAGCGTCACGTTCGAAGTGGCGTTCTTCGAGACCATCGTCCGCGACCGGCGCAACGGAATTCCAGGGCCGCTCGCTCCAACGCCGCAGAGCTCGGCTATTACCCTCATGCGCCAGGGTCGAGGTTGTTCACCCATTTTCGCTCGTTGATCTTCATGCCGGCTGCGATCACCCTCGGCGTACCGACGGACGCTATTCGAGCGCACACACATCGCCAGGGGCAGCGGGCCAGCGCGGTCGGAGCGCTTCGATTGGGATCTGGTATCCTTCGCGCCTGAATGGCGAAGGGTAATCTTTTCCCAAAGCCTCTTTGGTGACATCGATCGCCGCCGGCGGCGATCGCGAGCTCACCATGCGGACCGACAGCGGCCGGGCTTTCTGGGTGTCGCGACCCTGGGCCTTGGAGGATGAAAGGATGACCGACATTATCCTTTGGCCCAGGATTGACCTTCCCAGCCATGGGCTCGGAACATTCCGGCGTCGCGATGATCGCCGGGGCCTACCTGCAGCGCTAGCGGGTCCACCATAGCATCGCAATCATTGCGTGGTAGGGCATCGCGTCTCTCTCCCGGGCTTGCACTGCGAATGTCAGACTGGCAAAAAGTCCCTATGGGGAAGGTGCGCCAGGCCGTCTTGGAACTTGCTGGCCGTGAGGTCGTGATCACGAACCCCGACAAGCTATTCTTTCCGCAAGCCGGCCACACCAAGCTTCATCTGGTGAGGTACTATGCAGCGGTAGCGGAGGGCGCACTGCGTGGCATCGTGGGGCGGCCGATCGTGCTCAAACGCTATGTCGATGGTGCCGCGGGTGAGCCGTTCTTCCAGAAGCGCGCCCCCGAGCAGCGCCCCGAGTGGATCGAGACGGTGGAGCTGCGTTTTCCGTCGGGGCGGACGGCGCGAGAGATCGTCGTGCGCGATGCGGCGCAGCTCCTATGGATGGTGAACCTAGGGTGCATCGACTTGAATCCGCACCCGGTGCGCGCCGACGACCTTGAGCATCCCGACGAGTTGCGCGTCGATCTCGACCCCGGCCCGGGCGTAAGCTGGGACTTGGTGCGGCGGGTGACGCTGCTCGTGCGCGACGTTCTCGACGAGCACGGGCTGCGCGGTTGGCCTAAGACCTCGGGCTCGCGCGGTATGCACGTCAACGTGCGTATCCAGCGGCGCTGGGGTTTCGCGCAGGTGCGGCGCGCGGCGTTGGCCCTCGCACGTGAGGTGGAACGGCGCGCGCCCGACCTCGCGAGCAGCAAATGGTGGAAGGAGGAACGCCATGGGGTCTTCCTCGACTACAACCAGAACGCCAAGGACAGGACCGTGGCCTCGGCCTGGTCGGTGCGGCCCACGCCCGACGCGCGCGTGTCGATGCCTTTAGGGTGGGACGAGGTGGCCGACTGCGATCCTGCGGCCTTCACGCTGGCCACGGCACCGGCGCGGTTTGCGGAACACGGCGACGCGGCGGCCGGCATTGACAGCACGGCGGGATCCCTCGACGCACTCCTCAGGCTGTCCGCAGCCCATGAGGCTTCAGGCCTCGGAGACGCGCCGTGGCCGCCGCACTACAAGAAGCAACGTGATGAGCCGCCGCGCGTCGCGCCGTCACGACGGAAGGCCTCGGGTCCCGGCACTCACCGCCGCGGCCACCGTGAGTCCACCCAGCCACTCATCACCGTCGCCAAGGCGGCGCGTAAGGCGGACGCGCTCGCCGGCCTAGAACGCTGGAAGGCCCGGTATCCGGAAGCGGCGGCGCGGCTGCACGTGGACGATGTCCTCGTCGACTCTATGCGCGGCCGCTCGACCAACTGGATTCGCATCCGGATCAATTTGCGCAACGTTCCCGAGGGTGAGCGCCCGCCAGAAGATCCGCCCGAACCTGACTATGATCCCTGGCTCGCTACGCCGCGCGGCTGACTACGGTCGCGCGCGCCGAAAACGCGATCCAGCTCGTAGGCGGGCGTGACTTCCAGTTGATCGTACCGGCAGTCCTGCGGGCGTTTGTCCGGACGCCAGCGCAGGAATTTCGCGGCATGTCGGAAACGAGTCCCCTGCATGTGGTCGTACGCGACCTCACAGACTCGCTCCGGCCGGAGCGGCTCCCAGCTCAGATCTTTCCCGCGATTCCACCGGCTGGTCGCACCAGGCAGCCGCTGTCCCTTCGCGCTGGCTTCCTCCTGTGCCACGGTCCAATCCCGCCATGGATGGTCTTCGCGCGCGTCCGCGCGAAGCGGCGTCAGCTCGGCGACGAGCTGCTTGCGCACCGCAGCCGTGAACGCCGCGGCGACCCCGACATGGTGGAGCGTGTGATCGTTGTCGTACAGGCCGAGCAGGAGTGAGCCGATCATCGTGCCGGCGCCCCGCTTGTGCCAGCGGAAGCCGGCGACCACGCAGTCAGCCGTGCGCTCGTGCTTCACCTTGATCATCGTGCGTTCCCCGGCGCGATAGGGCGCCTCGAGACGTTTTGCCATGACACCATCGAGGCCGGCGCCCTCGAAGCGGCGGAACCAGTCGGCCGCAAGCGCTCGATCGCGCGTAGCCGGTGAGAGGTGCACCGGCGCCGCCGCGTCGGCCAGCACGTGCTCGAGCCGTTCGCGCCGCACGGCGAGCGGCGCGTTGCGCAGGTCATCGTCGCCCAGCGCGAGCAGATCCCAGGCCACGAACGAGGCGGGCGCCTGCGCGGAGAGCAGCTTCACCCGCGACGCGGCGGGATGGATGCGCAGGAGCAGGGTCTCGAATTCCAGCCCGCCGACCCCGACGATCACGATCTCGCCGTCGACGACGCAGCGTTCGGATAGCGTGGCGGCCAGTGGGGCCATGAGCTCCGGGAAGTATCGGTTCATGGGCCTCTCGTCGCGGCTCTGCAGTAGGATCTCGTCACCGTCGCGAAACACCAGCGTCCGAAAGCCGTCCCACTTGGGCTCGAACTGCCATCCCTCGCCCCCAGGCAAGGCGTCGGCGGCGCTGGACAACATCGGGGCAAGAGGTGGAGCGAAGGGCAGGCGCATGGCTCAATGCTCGAGGAGGTGTCTACCACCATGACACGCTCCTAAGATGCCGAGCCTGATCGTTATTTGCGTACTTTGTTGAATGCGTCGATGTTGGTTTTTCATCTTCCCCATTTTTCGATTCCTGTCCGATGGCATCACGCCGCAGCTAATGGCCGGACCCGTGAGCCGGTGTGACGGAATGCTGCAGTTTACTGGCCGGACATCGAGAAATCACGGGCGGAGGCGAGGCGCCTATTGAGAGAGGCCGGACCGGAGGGTCTCAGTTTCGAATTTTTGACCCGCAATGTCGACCAGCGCTTCAATACGTTGCCACGTAGCTCATCGATGGAGCAAGGTCGGACTGTACGTGACGCAGCGCGTGGTGCCGATGGGCAGAAGTATCGCCCGAGCGAGAATTACGGGCATTATGAGACCAAAGGGAGATCGATTTATGAGGCGATGCTGCACGCCGCGTATCTCCGACACAGCCCACTGATGCACGACTCGAGAAGACTTGGCGGCAGATTGGCCCGACAGATAGCGCCTGACCCAAAAGCCTGTTGCGCGGCGCCGGATCGCGTGATTCACGGTTACAGCGCTCACCGTGATGGCGAACAGCGATGTGGATGGAGGAACACCGTCAGGATTTATCGGCGGGCGGGCAACGGCTATCCGAGTGATCTGAGGGATGCGGGGTTGGGGCGTGGCTGTCCTCGAGGCGTCGCCGGGCGGGCGACCGCATGCGGCCGGCGATGAGTGCCATTCTGTAGTTGCTGAGGATTGGCTGTCCTCTGGCGCCATTTGCGGGACAGCGTTCCGCCGCGCAATCCCTCGCAAGTGGCGTCTGGGAGGCGATCTGGGCCGAGCTACATATGCGACCAAATGGGTCGGGAAGCCAGCTCCTGGGCGGAGGTTTCTCGGCAGTCAATCGAAAAAGGGTTACGACGCTTGCATTAGGTTAGGTAAAGAGCCGCAAGATCCACGCTCTGGTCGACACGAGGGGCTGTCTGCCGCGATTCAGGACACTCTCGCCGGTTTGGTTCTCGATAAGAGCCGCCGCCACTTCCCTTGGTTCGAACTGATCTCGATGACGGCGCCTACAACACCCCGAAAAGTGGACGCTGGTAGCAAAGGCGCCGCTGCTGTGCATGGAGTTCGTCAAGCTCAGGACGACATGAAGGACTTCGTCGTCCCACCGCGCCGGTGGGGTGGTCGAGCGCATCTTTGTCCTGGTTCGGGCGTAACCGGCGTCTCGCCAAGGATGTCAAGAGGCCACCTCGCTTACCTTCGGTTCTATTTGCTCTCAGGCGGCTCGCCAGATCGTAGGTCGTGAACTCAACAAACCGCCGGCCGGCCGGGACGGACGATAACGAAGGTCGGCAAATCGGATTGTGAAGGGACCTTCCCCGGAGCGTCCGGCAATACCGAGGTAGCTCAGTAAGCGACCGCAGCATAGCTGCCGCTAAATCCGCCGCACACAACCCAAGCCGGTCCTTCACCGCACTGTGAGAAACTCGGCTCGCCTGCCGCACGGTCGGCGGGATTGCGCATTGGAACGAGATGATGGCCCGACCCGGAAACCGGCATCGTCCGGTCGCGCCGGCTCTATGTCCGTGCCACGGAGCGGCCCGTGGTGCCAATCGAGCATGCGCCGAGCGGCCGCCTCTGGTAGGCTGCCTGCCAACTTGGGAGGAACAGCAATGGCGAAGCGCATCGATGTCACGGCGGCCCCGGTCCACACCGGCACGACTTACCCGCCG
>JAFMSA010000329.1 GCA_017353855.1 Alphaproteobacteria bacterium | reverse complement strand
GGCATTACACTCCAAAATTCGCCGCTAACAGCGAGCTTGGGTTATAGAAATGATCACCGCGAGCTACCGTTGCGCTGCCTGCGGGCGCGTCTGGCGCGCCGGTCGGCCGCGGTGGCAGTGCGAGTGCGGCGGTCACCTCAATCTGCTGCCGGGGCGAGGCTTCTCGCGCGGCGAAATCGCCGCCGGCGAGGCCTCACTCTGGCGCTACGCCGCGGCCCTCGCGCTGTGGAGCCCGCCGCGGGTTTCGCTCGGCGAGGGCTGGACCCCGCTCGTCCGCCGAGAATGGCGGGGCGCCAAGGTTTACTTCAAGCTCGAAACGCAAATGCCGACCGGTTCTTTCAAGGACCGCGGCACGGCGGTGATGATCAATCACCTGCTCGCGGCCGGGGTGGGCCCGATCCATGAAGACTCCTCGGGAAATGCCGGCGCCTCAATCGCAACCTACGCGGCAGCGGCCGGTCTACCCTGCCGTATTTACGTGCCGGCGGCAGCACCGCGCGGGAAGCTCGTTCAAATCGCGGCCTCGGGGGCAGATGTCCGGGCAATCCCCGGCACCCGGCAGGATGTGACCGAGGCGGCGCTCGCTGCAACCGGCGAAAGCTTCTATGCCAGCCATAACTGGCAGCCGTTCTTTATTGAGGGCACGAAGACGCTCGCTTTCGAGATATGGGAGCAGCTCGGTTTCCGCACACCCGACAATATCCTCGTTCCAACCGGGTACGGCAGCAACATCCTCGGCCTCGAACGCGGCTTCGACGAGCTCGAAAGGGCCGGGGAAATCGCCGCGCGGCCGCGCTTCTTCGCGGTGCAGGCCGAGAATTGCGCGGCGTTTGCGGCAGCCTGGTCGGCGGGCGCGGACTCGTTCGTGCCGTTCACGGGACGCCCCACCATCGCCGACGGGATCGCCACCGCCAAGCCCGTCCGCGTCGCCGAGGTATTGGCCGCCTTGCGCCGATCGCAAGGCGGCGTCGTCGCGGTTGCCGAGGCCGAGATAGCACCCGCGCTCGCCACGCTTGGCGGGCTCGGGCTCTTTGTCGAGCCCACGAGTGCTACCGCCGGCGCGGCGCTTACCCGATTGCTGCGCGATGGTACGATCAGCGCAGGTCAGACCAGCATCGTCGTCCTGACCGGTTCCGGGCTGAAGGCAGCCGACCGGATCGGGGAACTGCTGGAAGTCGGCGGTTCGACATGATCGTACTGCGAACCGTGCCTGCGGAGCTAGCGTCCCTGAGTATTTCCAAAGGATTGAGCCTTGCCGCACCCGCGGAGGCCGTCGACGGTTTTATGCGCCAGCCGGCACCGGGTGATCGCCCCGCCCCAGCACGACATCCCGCTCGCCGGGCTCGCTCAAGCAAAACCGGGAGGCGTTCAGCTCCTGCCGGGCAGTGCGAGTGCGCGTTTACCGATCACCGAAAGCCGGTTTGCGTTTTTCGACAAAGGCCGTCAATCCGGCATCCGCGTCCCGAAATGCGACGGTATTGAGATCGGCGAGGGCACCGGCAGTGCGTCGAGCTTCGCCTGTCTGAAGGCGGCGGCGCACTCGCGCCGGTCGCTGAGCGAGCTGCCATCAACTCCTTGATCTCGCGCCGACGCAAAAGGCTCGCTCGCCAGCGCCCGTCGCGAGCAACGCTCCGCTGTTGATCCCGGCTGGCCGGCTCGACGGGCGGCGGCAAAGCCGCGCAGCATTTCAAAATTCAATGCATCAGCACATCGGGCCGATTGAGCCTCACGAGCACCAGTTCGTCAGTTCGTGGCAGAAGATGTGCATCGCCACCGGATCGAGTATCGCGGCGGCTCATTGCGGACCGGAACGCATCGAGGCCGGATGGCCCGGCAGTCTGATCCGCTGAGAGGTGTCGGTGAGCTTGCTGCCGTCGACCCGCAGAACCCAGAGATCCCGGTCGCTGAAATTGCCGATGTAAAGGTAATTTCCATCGGGGCTGAACGCGACACCTTCAGGCAATGCGCCGACAGTGATACTGCCCGTGTTCGTGACCTTCCGGCCGTCGATTTTGAGAGCAGTAACCGCTCCGGCCGGATGATGAGCCCGGGAAGTCTTGGACAAGTTCGACCCGCGCAGCTCGGCTGCAATTGCAAGATTGCCCTTCGGACTGATCGCCAGGCCTTCGGGGGCATCCCCGACGGTCACCCGGTTGATGAGCCGCGGCGGGTTCGCGTCGAGCTCGATCACGCTGACCGTACCGACGCTGCCTTCCGAGCCGCCTCCGGCGCCCTTGTCGGCCGTCAGCGCGAGCTTGCCGTTAGGGGTGACGGCAATGTTGTAGGGGAAAATGCCGGCCGGGAGGTCGCCGTCTTCGTCGTATGCGACCTTTGTACCATCGATAGAGAGCAGGGCGATTTTGTCGGAGGCCGATTTGACGGCGAGCGCGCGCCGGCCGTCAGGCGTAATGGCGACCGCCGAGACTTGGTCCGCGGCCGTCCCGACCGGCACCGTGCCGACAACCAACACGTCTCCACCGCGAATTGAGAGCACCGAGATCGTGCCGTCGGCCCGATTGGCGACAAGCGCAAGCTCGCCGTTCGGGCTGATCGCAATCCCCGAAGGTTGCTGTCCGACAGTGATCGTGCCGATCACTTTGGGCGGCCCCGGCTTCAAACCGATAGTGAAGGCTTCATTGTCGGGCGCCATTTCTTGGCCCCGTCCTTCGCTGACCGGAGCCAACGAGTTGGCGACCAGGGCGATCTCGCCCGAGGGATGAATCGCCAGGTTGGTCGGCGGCCCGACAACCGAATTGATGAGCGGGATCGTCGCCGTGACCTGCGGCTTCTCGGGTTTGGAAATGTCGAGCACGCACAGCGTGTCCTTGCCGGCCGCGCGGAGAACGGCTTTGCCGTTATCGTCCCAGCCCTGCTTTTCATCGTCGCCGACAATCAGGACTTGAGCTGAGACAGTCGATAAAGCGCTACCCATCAGGAGGCCGATGACCAGCACGACCCAAAAACCCGCTGTCGACGCAGCCATCTTCCCCCCCAACCGGTTTCCGCGTCCACACACGCCACAGTTGAAGCTGCAATGCTGCCCCGATCCACTCCCCGCGGCAAGCCACCGGACCGCCTGTCCGCGGGCAACTCTTGGTTTTTCCGCGCTTAACCGGTATTTCGTACATATTGAGTATGGAAGCCGCACCTGCTGCGAAAAGATCGCTGCAAGTCAACTATTTGCCCGCCGATTCGCCGTTTGGCCGTTTGCCCGCCAAATAGGATTGCCTTGGCGTATGTGAGGGATACTGAGGGTGAGTGAGCGGCCGGCGGATGGCCGCAGACGATCACCGGAGGCCGCAGGCAGGAGTTTTGTGGACGGGGCGGCTTGCGCGCGGCGTAGATTTGAACGGCGTTCGAAAAACAGGTTTGTCTGCCCGGCTTGCGTGGCAACAAAGGCCCGGAACCGGCGGCCGGGCAGGCCACGCGGGGTGCACGGAATGCGGCCGGCAGTCCCCGGCCGGGGTCCAGCACCGTGAGGTGATGCACAGCAGCGAGCTCCCGTCCGGCTCACCCAGTCACATCTTCTCAGCCGCCACTCCGACGGCGCCCCGGCAGCTGCTGCAGGCGGAAACCGGGTTGAGAGAGGCCCTTCAACTCCAGGAGGGCATGGCAGCTGGTGCACAAGCTCCCGGCCCATGATTGAGGGGCATTGTCTGAAGGCGGCCAAATTGGCCGAAGCAAGCGACCGCGATCTCCGCTAGCGGAAAAGGGACGACCAACCCACCGCCGGCCGGGGAGGATGCGGCCGCAGCCACGTCGGCGAACTGCTCATCAGCGGTACGACAGAGTTGCTCGCCGTGCCGTCTGGCGGACGATCGCCTCGCCGGCCAGGACGCATGCGGCTCGACAGGCTGCAGGCACTCCCAGCTGCCGCAATGCCGGATTTATCGGCGGCACCGTCACGCCAGCGCAACCGAGGGGTCGGTACCGCTGCGCGACTTCCTTTGCGGCCATCCTCTTGGTGTCGGTGGGCATGCTGTCCGATCCGATGATCATCATGCGCGAACCCGGACCGCCGATCGCAATTCTCCTCAGCGTGATGCCGGCCAGTCGCACGCCGCGCCCGTGATCGTGCTCGCCCGCGAGCATCCGGCCGGAACTCAGTAATAGGCGGCACCACCATTAACGTGGATTGTCTGGCCGGTGATGAAGCCGCCATCCTCGCTCACCAGAAACAGGCAGGTCGCGGCAATCTCGTCGACCGTCCCCTGACGGCCCAAAGGAATGCCGGCCGCACCCGGCACACGGCCTTGGTACCATTCGGGATTGGCTCGCGCGGTATCGATGCTGCCCGGGGAAACGACGTTGACTCTGATGTTCTTCGCAGCGAATTCGGACGCCAGCCCGCGCGCTAGCCCTACCAGGCCCATCTTCGCCGCCGATATGTGGGCCCGTCCGCTGCCGCCAGCGAAGGCCCCGTCGCCGGTAAAGAACAGGATGCGACCATAACCGTTCTCGACCATCGAACCGATGACCGCGCGCGTGCAGTGAATCGCGCCGTCGAGGACGACGCCCCTGACGGCTTCCCAATCCTCGGCTGTCAGCTCAACAAAGGGCTTGTGTGGCCGGATCGCGGCGTTGTTGATCAGGATGTCGACCCGGCCAAACTCGGACAGCGCCTTCGCCACCATCGCATCCACCTGGTCCTTGCCGGCGACATCGGCAAGGATGGCGAGCGCCTTTACCCCCCTGCCCCGCACCTCCCGCGCCACATCCTCTGCTTCTGCCCGGTTGGCGCGCGCATTGACGACAATGTGCGCCCCTTCACCGGCGAGCTTCAGCGCGGTTGCGCGCCCGATGTTGCGGCCCGAACCGGTTATCAGGGCGACTTTGCCGTCGAGCTTACCCATCAGCGAACCTCCTTGCGATATTTGGTAACGTTGAAATCATGGCGCGCCGGCGGGCAAACTGATCAGCACGACCGGTTCCGCTCCGCCAGCAACGCAATTTCTGCCGGCGTCGACGGCCGGCCAAGTATCTCGTTGCGATGCGGAAAGCGGCCGAAACGCTCGATCACCTCGATATAGGGGCGACCGTAGCGGCGCCGAGACCCGCGGCTGTCCGGATTGCGGGGCAGGGTTCCGAACAGGGCCACCGAGCGGCGCTGATCGGCGAGGTCCTCGCTGTGATGGAACGGCATATAGTAAAATAACCGCCAGGCAGCGGGAACCCTCTGGTCAAAGCCGCGTGCGAGGGCGCGGTCCGCGACGGCACGTGCCGCCGGATCCGTCGTGTAGGCGCGCGGGGTCCCGCGAAATATGTTACGTGGCACCTGGTCGAGCAGCAGCACCAAGGCGAGTGCCCCCTCGGCCGAGACGTCCCAATTCCGCAGCGCGCCGGCTGCCGCGGCTTCGTAATCGGCGAGGAACCGGCGGCGCAGCTCGGCGTCGAATTCGTCGGTTGCCTTGAACCAGATCTTGCGATGGCTCTCGCGATCGGGATCGCCTTCCGGCCCGAACCAGAAATCGAGCAATGCTGCCGCACGATGGGGGAGGCTCGCAACTGGCCGCATGCGTTATTCATCCACCGTTGAGTTTGGCC
>JAFMSA010000887.1 GCA_017353855.1 Alphaproteobacteria bacterium | reverse complement strand
CGAGGGAGGCGTGTTGCCGGTCATCAAGCATATACCCGGTCACGGCCGCGCCCGCGTCGACAGCCACGAAGCCTGCCCGCTCGTCGAAACCGGGCTCGAAGAGCTGTCGCGCAGCGATTTTACGCCTTTCAGAAGGCTTGCGGGCATGCCTTGGGCAATGACGGCCCACATTGTCTACACGGCGGTTGACGGCACGATGCCGGCCACTTTGTCGCAGGCAGTTGTCACGGGGATCATCCGTGGCGAGATCGGCTTTGACGGCGTTCTAATTTCTGATGATCTGTCGATGCGGGCGCTCGGCGGGCGGCTTGGCGAACGGGCACGGCTGGCACTGGCCGCGGGATGCGATCTTGCCCTTCATTGCAATGGCGAGCCCCGCGAAATGGAGGAGATCGCCGCGGTCGTGCGCCGCGTCTCGAAGGCTACGGCCGGCAGGCTCGCGCGCGCCGAAGCGATGCGGGAGCGTTCCGCGATCGGCGGGTTCGACCGTAATGAGGCAGAGGAGCGGCTCGACGCGCTGTTGGCCGGCTTAGGAGAAGAAACGACGGAATGACACTGTTCGAGGCGAGCACCTGGGTTTTACCGGTTGTCCTCGCGGTGACCTTTCACGAAGCTGCCCACGGCTTCGTCGCATATCAATTCGGGGACGACACGGCGTGGCGGGCCGGGCGTGTGACCTTCAACCCGCTCAGGCATGTCGATCCCGTGGGCACGATATTGCTGCCGGCGATCCTGCTGTTGTCGGGATCGCGGTTCTTGTTCGGTTACGCCAAGCCGGTGCCGGTCGATTTCCGCCGGCTCAACCGGCCGAGGCGGGACATGGTTTGGGTCGCGCTTGCCGGACCCGGAACTAATGTTCTGCTGGCGATTGCCTCGTCGCTGCTGGTCTACACTCTGGGTCTGGCGCCGCCGGGCGCCGCTAGGTGGCTGGCGGCCAATCTCGGGAACTCCATCGTCATCAACATAGTCTTATGCGTATTTAACATGCTTCCCTTGCCGCCCCTGGATGGCGGTCGCGTCGCGGTGGGGATTTTGCCGGATGCGCTGGCTTTCCCGCTGGCGCGGATGGAGCGCTACGGCATGCTGATCCTGCTGGCGCTGCTGTTCGCGCTGCCTTTGTTGGGCGAACAGACCGGCCATGATCTCAACATCTTGGGGTGGCTGATCGGAGGACCGGCGGATTCGCTCTACCGGTTCGTGCTATGGGTCACGGGGCACGGCGAATGAGCGAGGTTGCCCCTGACCCGCGGATCGGGTCCGGGGTGGACTCTCCCTCCCCCGCGATGCGGGGCGAAGGCTCGGGTGAGAGGCCTTCGCGCTCGGACGAGCTGTTGCTCGAACTGGACGGCTACGAGGGCCCGATCGATTTGCTGCTGGCGCTCGCCCGCGAGCAGAAGGTCGACCTCGGCAAGATCTCGATCCTTGCGCTTGCCGACCAATATCTCGCTTTTATCTCCCGGCAGCGCTCTGTGCGCCTCGAGATTGCCGCCGATTATCTGGTGATGGCGGCCTGGCTCGCTTACCTGAAATCCCGCCTGCTACTGCCCGAGCCGCCGCCGGACGACGAGCCGAGCGGCGCCGAGCTGGCCGCAGAGCTGGAGCATCGGCTGAAATTGCTCGAGGCTCTGCAGACCGCGGGGCGCCGCCTGATGGCCCGTCCTCGGACGGGCGAGGATGTTTTCCTGCGCGGAGCGCCCGAGGGGCTCGCGGTGATTGCGGTTCCGGTTTACGAGCTCGGGCTTTA
>JAFMSA010000886.1 GCA_017353855.1 Alphaproteobacteria bacterium | reverse complement strand
ACCGCACGGTGCGGCTCGCGGTCACGGGGCTCAGCCAATCCGGCAAGACAGCGTTTATTACCAGCCTGGTTCACAATCTCGTTAGCGCCGCCGGCAGACCGGCCCGCCTCCCTTTCCTGCGTGCGGCGGCGGAGCGGCGTATCCGGGCCGCACGCCTCGTCTCCCCTGAAAACGACGCAATACCCCCGTTTCCGCTCGAAAAAACAATCGCGGCGCTGTCCGCCGACCCGCCGCATTGGCCGCCGAGCACGACCGGCCTGCGGCGGGCGCGCCTGTCGATACGGTTCTCTCCGGGCGGTTTTCTTGGCCTCAGCAACCCGATCGGGCGTGCGGCCGGCAGCATCGCCGAGCTCACGCTGGAGATCCTCGACTATCCGGGCGAATGGCTGCTTGACCTGCCGCTGCTGCGTCAAACTTACGCCGAGTGGTCCCGTGCGATGTTGGAGCTCGCGCAACGCGGCGCGCGCGCCTCACTGGCTCGTGATTGGCTTGATTTTCTCGCGCGGCACCCAGGCGACAGTGTCGGGGATCCCGAGACCGCGCGCCACGCGCACGAGCTTTATCGCGCGTTTCTCGCCGCCTGCCGCGCGCGCGAGCATCTGAGTTTGTTACAGCCCGGAAGGTTTCTTAACCCCGCGCAACTTTCGGACCCGTCCGCATTGTGGTTCTGCCCCGTGCCCCACCCGGTCGGGAGGCATGCGCGCGCTGGCAGCCTCGCTGCCCTGATGGAGGCGCGGTTCGAGACCTACAAGCAGGGCATCGTGAAGCCCTTCCTCGCCGAGCTGGCACGGAACGTCGACCGCCAGATCGTCCTTGTCGATGTCCTGCGCGCCCTCAATGCGGGCGAGGAGGCCTTTGCCGATCAGCGCCTGGCCCTGGAGACGATCCTCGCCGCCTTTCGCTTTGGCAGGCGAAGCCTGCTGCGCTGGCTGTTCGGCGCCCGTATCGACCGGGTCCTCTTCGCCGCCACCAAGGCCGACCACGTACCGGCGTTGCATCGCGACCACCTCGAGGCGCTGATGGCCAGCCTTGTGGAAACCTCCACGCTGCGCGCCCGGCAGGCGCGCGCACGCGTCGCGGCGACGGCGCTTGCCTCGGTCCGTTGCACCAGGGACGGCACCGATAAGATCAACGGACGGACGATCGATGTCGTCATTGGCTTGCCGGAGGGCGGCGAACGGCGGGTCCGCTTCTTCCCGGGTGTCGTGCCGGTGACGCCGCCGCCGCCCGGGTTCTGGGGCGAACGCTTTACCGAGTTTCCGGTGTTTCAGCCGCCACGGATCAATAGCGCGGCCACGGACGGCATTCCCCATATAAATCTCGACAAGACGCTCGAGTTTCTGCTGGAGGATGCCCTCGCATGACGACCGAGACCGAGCCGGTTCGTGACCGAGTCCGGCCATATATCCTCGAAACCGAGGAAACGGGACGGCTCGATTTGAGCCTACGATCAGCCCCGGAAGCGAATCTACCGGAGGCGCGAACCGCTCCCTCGCGCTCGCCGGTTGTCGTCGCGGCAATGGGCCTTGGCATTCTCGCGGTTGCGATCGTGGCGATCGATGTCGTGCAGTTCATCGACAGTGCCTTCGCCCACAGCAACAGCCTCGGTGTGGCAGCCGCAGCGGCGGTAAGCGCCGGGTGCGCCGGGACCGCATATTGGCTCGCGGCCGAACTGCGCGGTCTGTTGCGTTTACGCTCGGCAGAGCGCCTGCGGCGCCTTATCCCCTCGGCCCTGTCAAGCGAG
>JAFMSA010000328.1 GCA_017353855.1 Alphaproteobacteria bacterium | reverse complement strand
GTACGCTGCGGCGTCAGGACCGCGAACTGGTTGCTACCGATATCGCCGCCGGTCATTCCGCCGCTCCCCACTTACGCAGCGCGTTGCTTGCGGGGACAGGCGTATGGAGATCGTCACCGTCAGGCCCGTTGCCGACCTCCAGAACCGCTCGAAAACAATCTTCGACCGCAGAGTTCAGCTTCGCCCGGTCGATGGCGCCGCTTTCATCGCAGAACTTCCGGCGTAAGCGTTCACCCATCTGGCGCGCCCAATCCCTTTTTGGCAGCACGCGGTATTCGCCGCTCGCGGCATATTTCGCCAGCCCCTGGAATTTATCCTCGATCGCCGCCTCCAGCATGATATCGCACAACTCGATCACCCGCTCGCGCATCAGCAGTTCTTCGTCCACGCCGCGCTCCACTGGCTGTGCCAACTGCTCCTGCAGAGATTGCATTTCAGCCTTTGCCCCCTCAAACCGGACGACAGCGTCTACCGGCCTTGGAGCCAGCATCTCGACCGCGCCTCGCACGCTCAAATCGGTAACGTTGCCGTTTTCCTCCGCAAGGCGGTCACGGTTGCGGCCCAGCCGCATGTAAAGCCGCGCCGTCCGGTCCGGGATAGCGCAGTGCCCGGCAAGCCACGGCCCCCACTAACCGCGCTTCAATTGCGCCTTGGCTTCGATGAGGAGCTCGCCGGCCGCCATTGCGTGCTCGAGGCTGCGCCGCATCGCGACGCCCGCGGCTTCGTGCTCGCAACGGATCCGCGCCGCCAGTTCGGCGAGCGAATTTGATAAATTGCGGCTTATTTCGCCGTCCCGGACAGGTTGCGGATTACCATTGGTGTTGAACGTGACGCTCACGGTAAATCCTCCTCATGTACGAGACACGCCCATCCGGGCTCGAGCTGGTGCAAGGCTGCGCCGACACCGAAATAAAGGAACTCTTCCAAGCTGTTGGGCGTGACGGTGGTCACAATCGGAACCGTGTGGTCGGGATAGTGGCCATCGGACCACCTGACGGGTACGCGGGATCAGGGTACCGATCCACAATGCGACGAGCTGTGTTTTGCCAGCCGACGGCGCCGTTCCCGCTCTGTGGTGGTTCGAGGCCAAGGTGATTTTTCCGGCGGCCAGACTTCGACCTTAACCTTAACGCCCCATCTGCTGCACTGATCGGACAGCTCCAGCGCCATTGCTTCGGCTTTCTCCAGCGGCATGTAGGGTTCGGTAACGAAGCCGGTGCGGTCGCCGGCGAGCAACCACCAGGCATGATCGATCGCGTGGTATTTCCACGCTGTCATGCGCTGCCCGACCATCAGGAACGGCATGCGCCGCATCGGTTGATCCGCGATAAACTGGGCGAAGTAGAAATCATGGTCCGAGGCCGGGCAGTCGAACGGCTCCTTGATCCCACCCGTCAGGCCAAAACTCAGATCGAGTTTTTTGGCGATCTCTCCGGCGAACGCGCGTCGCCGCCGATAAACCTCATCCCAGAAAAAGTCCGAAGTCATGCACGCCCCCCGTTCTCGAGCGCCGCCCAGTGGGCGCAGACCTCAGCGACGGTTATTTCGCCGCGACCGTCTTGTCGGCCTCCAGTGGCAAGGTCGAAAATCGCCGAGGCGGCGCCTTCCGGAGCTTCGTCGACCTGTGGCAATTCCTCGGGGATCGTAATGCCGACGCGCCGGCGCACACCGAGCTCAAGTTGGCAGACGGCGATATGCGAAATTCCGCGCTGCGGCCATTCGCCGGCGTAGGCGCGGCGCAGCCGGTGTGAGCGGCCGGGATGCCGCTCTAACCAGTCGCGGTCGTCCTCGGACCACGGCGAGGGCGGATCGGCTGCGTGATAGACAGAAGCGGCTACGAGTTCGGTGAGGCGGCTGACGCAGCACTCGCCGACCATGATCAGGCGGCGTCTTTCACTGTACCCAGTGAATGCAAGCTCGTGATGCCGATCGGCTCGTCGGCATCCGTAACAGTAGTCGCCCTGCCGACGCGTGAGGCGAACAAGCCGGCGCTGCAACTGACGACTTGGCCTGCCGCCACGCGTCGCGTCGGGGTTCGGAGGCGTACTCATCGCCGCCTCCGACGCGCGGGTATGTCGCCGGCGTCCGGAGTTCGGACAGCGGGTCGGCTTGGCATGCCGCCGGCATCAAGATCTGACTGGATTGCCCAGGCGCCGTCGCGCGGGACGACCTGAACCGCAACATTAAAGCCGGTTTTCCGCCAATACGCGCGTATCAGCTTGGCGAGCCGGCGCTCAGTCGCCTCATCGCTTGGCGACAGGCAGTCGGGCTGGATGACCGTGGGTTCATGTTTTTGAAAATCTGCGAGATCGCTCGTCTCGCTCCACGCAGTGGGCGCTTGACCCTGGGCTACCGGATACAGAATGTGCGGCGGGTGCGAGCCGCCGCGGTGTGAATGGGTGAGAACCGGCGAGCGCAAGGCTCGCCGGCTGTTGACACGTTGAAACGATCTGCGTGCTGCTGCGGTCTACCCAGCCGACCGGGGGTTCGCGAACGATCGCGAACCGGGTTGACGGCGTCGCGGGGCGGGATCGTCCTCCGCCCGGGCTTCAGCAAGTGAGCTTGCTCACCCCGTCCTCCTCCGGCATTGGACCGGCTAGAGTTTCACAGTCCGACCTGGAGCACAGATCGAGCTCTCGTGTGACTGGCTTGCTGGGGCGGGCAATCGAACCTACAATGGGCTCGACGAGATCGCCGCCGCCAAAGCTAGACGATCCCGCCGCACGGGGCCTCGGGACACCGTCCTTGGAGGCCCCGTTTGGATCGATTGGTGTAAAAGACCGCATATCGAAAAATTTCGGGTGACGCAGCGTTCCTGCATCACCACGTCGAAGACGATCAAGAGATTGAGATCAAAGGCGCCCCAGTTCATTTTCGGACAGTTCTCCTGGGCGACTTCGCCGCTGATCGTCGCTGTCATATCTATTCACAATGCGCATCTCAGTATTATATAAATTCATTTTACGCATTCAATCCGGTACCCACTTTGCAATCATGACGAAACGAAACGAACCGGAGTTGCCATGATTGCCATGGACGACATTCAGCCTTGTTGGGTACCGCACGAACCGGGTGTGGCGGAGGTGCTGAACGACCCCATCGTCAAAGCCGTTATGAGGGCGGACGGGCTGGACAGGGAAGAACTGGCGGCTGTGCTCGGAATTGAGGTTCGCCAGGCTGACCGCTCCTCGCATCGTGCGAGGCAAAAAGAGGCAGCGCCATGTTGATGTGGTCCGCTGCCGCGCCGGCTGTCGGCGCCGCGTTTCTGGCCTCGACGGTCGAAGTGGTCGAGGCATTCACCATCGTGCTTGCGGCGGCTGCCATGCGAGGCTGGCGGCCCGCATTGTTCGGCGCGGCAAGCGGGCTTGCTACGCTCGCCGGCGCCGTCCTCCTGTTCGGGCGGCTGATCGATCGGGTGCCGATCCATGCCCTGCAGCTGCTGATTGGGATTTTGCTGCTGCTGTTCGGCATGGGCTGGCTGCGAAAGGCGGCACTACGGGCAGGCGGCGTCATCCCGCTCCATGACGAGGACACGATCTTTGCCAAGGAAGCCGTGCGGCTCGGAGAAAGGGGCCCGCGCCTGAAGGGCAGCCTCGACTTGGTTGCCGCCATCACTGCGTGCAAAGCGGTGATGCTCGAAGGCCTCGAGGTGGTGTTCATCGTCATCGCGGTGGGCGCCGGCCGCGGGCTGCTATTGCCTGCCAGCCTCGGCGCGCTGGCCGCCTGCGCCGTGGTGCTGATGATCGGTGCCCTTGTCCGTCGGCCGCTGTCGCGGGTGCCCGAGAACACGCTCAAATTCGCCGTCGGAGTGATGCTCTCGGCGTTCGGCGTGTTCTGGCTCGGCGAGGGGTTGGGCATCGCCTGGCCCGGCGGCGACCTGATGCTGCTCGTGAGTGCCGCGCTATTCCTCGGTGCGGGTCTTATCGGCGCTGCGCTGGCGCGCGAGACAAATGTGGAGATCGTGGCATGAGGTTTCTTCGAGAGCTTGCCGCCGAACTGCTCGGCATGTTCGTCGGCGACGGCCGGCTGGCGATGGGCATTCTCGCCATTGTCGCGGCGGCAGAATTGACCCGCGACGCGGGGCTTCCGCCGTACGTCGCGGGCGGCGTCCTTCTCCTGGGAAGCCCGCTGCTGCTGCTCGAGAACGTGCGCCGCTCCGCCGCCCAGTCGCGGAAACCGCTTCAGGCACCAAGGCGGTCGGCGAGTTCGGCGAACCCCTCGACCACGATGTCGGTAGCGGGATTGGAGATGGGATCGGGCGGGCCGCCGGGTCCCCATTCGTCGGGTCGTCGCACAAAGGCGGTGCGATAACCGACGCTGCGGCCGCATCAAGGTCAAAATTGTGGCACGCCACCATCAGGATTTCGCGCGGCTCGATGGCCAGAAACGCGGCGGCGCGGCGATAGGCATCGGGGAGCGGCTTGTAGACGCGCAGCATCTCGCACGGGATCACGGCACCCCAATCGAGACCGTTGCGACATCGAACTTGTTTCGAGGCATAGGCTTCAGGCCTGCAGATCGTCCGGCGCAACGCCCAGCGCGCGGAGATAACCACGAGCTAGTGCCACGCGCTTCTCCAGAGGTAGTGTGACTATCTGCCGGCGTTCGTTTCCAGGCAATTTGACCAACACTTCCAGTGTTTGCGGCGCCTGTTCGTGCAGTACGGTGGTGAAGCCCAGTACAGCCTGCCGACGCAGACGCTCCGCCTCGTTAGCTGACACAGGGGCTGACGATCTTGTCGATTTGGTCGCGGGTTGCGAGCGCCCGCGAGTGTCGACGCGCTCGGCGACGTGGGGAATTTCCCAACGTCCTTCGAGCTCGGACCGCACCGACGCGACAGTGTGGTGATCGGCTTTGGCGATTTGCGCGGTCGCGTGGTCGGAACGGCTGGGTTGGTCGCAGAGCAGCGTCGCGATCACCTCGCGTTTCTGCTCCCGGGTCAGGTGGCGGCGATGCAGATTGGCGGAGACGACAAAGGCGAAGGGATCAAACCCGGAGGTCTCTTCGATGACCACGTGTTCGATGATGAGATTGCCGTCCGCATCGACCATCGGCAGACCGGCGAGCTCGACCGCGTCCAGCCGATTACGACCGTCCAGCAATTGCGGAGATCCGTCGACGGGCTTGAGCAACGTCACCGGCGAGCGCAACCCGTGCTGAGCGATATCTGCGCTGAGCTCGCGCAGTTCGTCGGGCGACAGTGCCGGAAACAGACGGGCCGCCGTGAGCGTTGGGATCCGGCCGCGCCATCTCATGTTTTTTCTATCCGCGCGAGCTAGGTATTGCTGGGTATTCAGCGGGCCTTTCGCGGTCTCCCTCGCGGCCGGCGCTGCACAGAACCATCTGCCTCAATGTCCGACGAGGCTCGCGCCCCCGCAGGCACGATTGCGCCTTCTGCCGGGTCACGAGGCTCGCGCTGCTGCGCTTCCGGCTCCCGGAGAGCAGCCTCACGGTCTTCCAGTGCGGCGAGTCCTGTGGTCAACTCTACTCGTGGCAGGCTGTCAAGCCAGGCAAGCCCATCTTCGATGTCTATCAGTGTTTTTCCGTCAACCT
>JAFMSA010000327.1 GCA_017353855.1 Alphaproteobacteria bacterium | reverse complement strand
ACCGGTTTCCCGGTTGTGTCACGTTGGATTACGGGAATACCACGCAGACGCCGGTGCCGAGCTTGAGGTGCGTTGTAGCCGCTGCAGCGCTCAATGTGACGAACGGATCCATGACATCTTAGTACCGCTTCGACAGCTCCGTCCGGTCGGGCAGGCTGAAGCGGCGAGTGAGGTGATATGCAAAGGCTCGGCCCAGCCGGCGCGAGTCGAAGCCCGGGCTTTCAGCGCCAATGCGAGCTCAGCCTGGGGTAATCGGTGTCGGGAGTCGTAAAGAAAATCCCGGCGCCGGTCTCCATGCTCCTTAGCTGACTGACGCTGCGTATCGCCTCAGGCCGCAGAAACCGCAGCAAGATGATTTTTGCCCTGCCTAAGCGTGCAGCCGCGGCCGGCGGAGAGCATCGATTCGTCGGGATCGCTGGACAAGGTCATGCCGCCTGAGTAACTCTCACGCCATGAACAAAAAAGAGTTCAGTGTGCGCGAGATCCTGGCCGGTCAAGCTCCGCAGGACACGCCGGTCTGCATAAAGGGCTGGGTGCGCACGCGGCGGGACTCGCGGGCGGGCGTTTCCTTCGTACACGTTTCGGAGGGATCGTCCTTGCATCCACTGCAGGTCGTGATATCGAACTCATTGCCCAATTACAACGAGGAAGTACTGAAGCTCACGGCCGGTTGCGCAGTCGAAGCGACGGGGATGATCGTGCCGTCCCCGGCCAAGGGGCAGCCTTTCGAGATGCAGGCGAGCGCTGTGCGTGTGATCGGCTGGGTCGAGGATCCGGATACATACCCGATACAGCCGAAGCCGCATACATTGGAGTATCTGCGCGAGGTCGCACATCTGCGGCCGCGCACGAACGTGATCGGTGCCGCGACCCGCGTGCGCCACACCTTGGCGCGGGCAATACACCGCTTTTTCGACGAGAACGGGTTTTTCTGGGTCAATACGCCGATCATCACCGCCTCTGATGCGGAGGGGGCGGGGGCATTGTTCCGGGTCTCGACGCTGGACCTCGCGAACCTACCGCGCACGCAAGAGGGCGAGGTCGATTTTTCGCAGGATTTCTTTGGCCGCGAGGCGTTCCTGACCGTATCGGGGCAGCTCAACGTCGAGGCCTACTGTCTCGCGCTCACTAAGGTCTACACCTTCGGGCCGACCTTCCGGGCCGAGAACTCGAACACCAGCCGCCACCTCGCAGAGTTCTGGATGATCGAGCCGGAGATTGCGTTCGCCGACCTTTCGGACAACGCCGCGCTCGCGGAAGCGCTCCTAAAATACAGCTTCGGGGCGTTGCTGAAGGAAAGACACGACGACCTTGGTTTCTTCGACCAGCGCATCGAGAAGGGGCTCATCGCGAAGCTCGAGGGGATCGTCTCTTCTGAATTCGCGCACATGGACTACAGCGAGGCGATCGAGGTGCTCGGGCGCGCGAACGAGAAATTTGAGTTTCCCGTCGCATGGGGCATAGATCTGCAGTCTGAGCACGAGCGCTACCTCACTGAAAAGTACGCGAAAAAACCCGTCGTCGTGATGAACTACCCGAAGGCTATCAAAGCCTTCTACATGCGGGTGAACGATGACGGCCGGACTGTCGCGGCGATGGACGTGCTGGCGCCGGGGATCGGCGAGATCATTGGCGGCAGCCAGCGCGAGGAACGGCTCGAGATACTAGACCGCAGCATGACCGAGCGCGGCATCGACAAGGAGCATTACAGCTGGTACCGCGATCTCAGGCGCTACGGCACGGTACCGCACGCGGGCTTCGGCCTCGGCTTCGAGCGGACCCTAACCTATGTCACCGGCCTGGCCAATGTGCGCGACGCCATCCCCTTCCCGCGAACACCCGGCCACGCCCGGTATTGATCGATTGTCCCGCGGCGCTCGTGCTCGCCGGAAGGACCAAGCGGTGGTTTCGCTCTCGCGCTGGGCGACCGAGAACTGCCGCAGGAACTTCCGCACCGGACGCCGGCTGACTGCAAAGTGCGACATCGAGTTATGGCAGGCGGACAGAGCGACCACTGCTACCACGCTCTCCACCCCGAAGCACACCAGCAGCGCGACCGCGGGCTTCTTCCGTCTGCTGCAGCAGGGCAAGCAAGACCGAATGCGGAGCCATGATCCTTTGGGGCGTACTCCGCGGAGCGGACGGAATAATCCAGCCGCGAAGCGCTCTATGCGCCAGCCGCGAAGCGCTCTATGCGAAGGCGACCCGTCGGTCGCCGCACCCGACGTAAGGCTCGCAGGGTCACGACGGATGGTCTTATGCTTTCAGGGGAGGCGCGCGAACATCCTGATTTCCGAGGATCGATAATAGCCTAACGGACATCGCGGTGCCGGATCTCGACTGCTCCGCGGCTCTGTGGCGCTCTTCGCCGGCGTGAGCGATGCAGATACCCGAGGATGTCGGAACAGGCGGCATCGGCTAGGCGTAGGTTATCCGGTGTTTGGCTTGATCGCTAAAACCCGCATTTTACTACGGCTCTTGGTGCCAGGAACGGGAGCGAGGTCGACGCGTTCCTGTGACGCGCTCTCAAGGCCGCTCAAGGCCGGGGGTTCGACAATGGGGTGCCGGGGCCGCGCGAGCATCGCACGCCGAACTGTCAGGCTGCCTGTGTGCTCGATTCACACGGGAACAACATAGCGGCTGTCCCATCGCGGCGGCTGATGCTATCGCCGGTTAATAGGGAGGCTCACGTCCGGGTTGCCACCCATCGGTCGCTGCCCCATCATGAGGAACCTCGACCGGCCGGGAGGAAATCACGTCCATGCAAACCCGCTCGCCTAACCTGCCGCCTGACACGCAGCGGGAGATGCTGCGTCGGATGCTGACAATCCGCCGGTTCGAGGAACGCGCCTCGGCCGACTATCTCGCCGGCAAGATCTACGGTGTGGTGCACTGCTACATCGGCGAGGAAGCGGTTGCGGTCGGCGTCTGTGGCGCGCTCGAGCGCGGCGACCGGATCATCTCGACGCATCGTGGCCATGGCCACTGCATCGCCAAGGGCGCGGATCTGGGCCGTATGATGGCCGAGCTTTATGGGCGGCAAACGGGCTACTGCAAGGGCAAGGGCGGATCGATGCATATTGCCGATTTCGGCATCGGCATGCTGGGTGCCAATGGCATCGTCGCCGGCGGTATCGCGATCGTCACCGGTGCGGGCCTTGCGGCACAGATGGAAGGCAAGGGGAGTGTCGCGGTCTCCTTCTTTGGGGATGGCGCATCGAATGCCGGCCCCTTCCATGAATGCCTCAATATCGCGGCGACGTGGAAATTGCCGATGCTGTATGTGTGCGAGAACAACCTCTACGCCGCACAGACTGCGGCGGCCGCGACACACGCGTTGAGCGACATTGCGGCGCGGGCGGCCGGTTACGGCATTCCTGGTGTCGTGGTCGACGGCAACGATGTCTTCGCGGTCTATCAGGCTGCAAACCGGGCCGTGGATCGGGCGCGATCAGGCGATGGCCCGACACTCATAGAGTGCAAGACGTATCGCTGGCGCGCGCACACGGAGCGTAGGGGGCAGCCGGATCCCCGTGACCAGCAGGAGCTCGAGGTGTGGAAGGGGCGGGATCCGATCGCACGGCTCGAGCGGCAGCTCAGAGAGCAGGGCGACCTGGACGACAGCGGGCTGCAAACCATCGAGCGCGACGTCGTGACCGCTCTTGATGCCGCCGTCGCCTTCGCCGAAGCAAGCCCTTTTCCGACCCCCGAACGGGCGACCGACGACGTCTTTTCGGCCTGATACCCGTCCGGAAGGAACCTGTGCACGAGCCGCTGTCCGGACGAAATCTGGAATCCTCGAACGGTTGCCGCGCGGCCGAGAGATGGGCCCGGCTTCCCCGGGAAAGCCGTTGAGATTGTCTTCCCTTCCAGCCGTCTTGTTTCTTGCAGGGGTTTGGCGATGCGAGAGCTGACTTACAACGAGGCCGCCGTCGAAGCCGTGGCCGAGGAGATGCGGCGCGATCCGAAGATCTTCTATATGTCGACCGATCCGATCGGTCCGCTGCTCCGCGAATTTGGCGAGCAGCGGGTCCGGGCGACGCCGATAGCGGAAGCGGCGCTGACCGGCATGGCGATCGGAGCGGCCGGTTCCGGCTTCCGCCCCATTGTCGATTGGCGGCAGGTGACGTTCTGTTTCGTCGCAATGGATCAGATCGTCAATCAGGCCTCGAAGATCCACTACATGTTCGGCGGCCAGGTGAGTTTTCCGGTTCTCTATCGGGCAGCTGTCGGGGGCGGCACGCAACTCGCCGCTCAGCACTCGCAGTCCCCCTATTCGATGTTTATGAATTTGGCCGGCCTGAAGATGTTTCTGCCGTCGACTCCCTATGACATCAAAGGGATGTTAAAGACGGCAATCCGCGACAACAACCCGGTCATCTCCTTCGAGGCGAACCGCCTGATGGCCCGCAAGGGGCCTGTGCCGGAGGAGGAATACACGATCCCCCTCGGCAAGGCCGATGTGAAACGCGAGGGCAGCGACGTCACGGTCGTCGCACTCGCCTGGCTCGTTCACGAGGCGCTGGCCGCGGCCGAAGAGCTCGCGCAGGAAGGGATCTCGGTCGAGGTCGTTGATCCGCGCACGCTCGTGCCGCTGGACCATGAGACGATCCGCAACTCAGTGCAGAAAACCGGCCGGCTCGTCATCGCCGACGAGGCCGGGCCGACGGCCGGTTTTTCGGCGGAGGTCGCCGCCGTCGTCACCGAGGATGCAGCGAGTTTCATGCGGCTCAAGACCCCAGTGAAGCGAGTCTGCGCGGTGCAGGTGCCGATACCTTACAGCCCTGTCCTCGAAGATCATGTCTTTCCGGACCGCAAGCGCATTTCGGCCGGGATTCGTGAGGTCCTGCAAGGGCGCGAGCCGGCCGACGCGGCGTAAGGCCGGCGATGCTGCAGGTAAAGGAAACTAAGATCAGCCCACTGACGCGGCCGGCCACCGATCACGTCGACGATCTGGTCCTGTAAGTGGTTGCGCCGATCGTGGCCTTGTCTGGCGTCAATCCTGGCTCTAGTGCGGTGTCGGCCAAAGTGCCGGAATTGCGGTCTAAAATCGTCACGTTCTGCACCGGATGGACAGTGGGGCGGCGTGGTCAGCTGTCATGATCGGCGGCCACGAGCCTTGAATGATGATCGCCTGGTAACAGGGGATTGCGTTGGCACCGGCGATCCGGTCGCAGTAAGATTCACGATCGTGATATCCTGATATCCCTTCACGGCCGGGAGGCGGATGCGGACGTTGTCCGAGCGCGGCAATAGTCACACTCGAACTAATAATCCGGCCTTGCTGGGGTGAGAAACTGGGTTGGCCGGCACCTGGGTGCCGCTCAGTCGATTGTGGAAGCCGGAAGTGCAGTGATACTGTTGGGCAGCCATACAATTGCGGGATATGGAAATTCTGTGTGACGCCGCCTCGGTTGAGGTTGGCATTGATTCCGACTGCAGTGTTGAGCGGGTTTGTCGCGTCGTCCTGATTCTGCATTGTAAGATTTTCGGCAAAGATGCTTTGGACGCCGGCGGCTAGCAGCCTGTCGGACTGGAGTTTACCGACCGGCAGAT
>JAFMSA010000326.1 GCA_017353855.1 Alphaproteobacteria bacterium | reverse complement strand
ACTTCCGGGAGAGGACCCTGCGACTTCCGGGAGAGGACCCTGCGACTTCCGGGAGAGGACCCTGCGACTTCCGGGAGACCTGCGCTCGCTTTTATCGATCGGACAATGTCGGCGCCCGCCCTCAGTTGCGCCGCGAGCGCTTCGAGCAGGCCGGTCTGGTCCCGGATTATGGCTTTGTAGTCGTCGGCTGCGGCGTAGAGCGCATGCGTCGTCCCAGTCTCGCGATGCCGATGCGCCAGCGTGCTCTTCAACACCGGGCGGCCACGCTCGTGCTGCTCTTGCTGATCTCGAGGCCTCGGCGCTCTGATCGAGGCTGACAGGACGAGGACAGAAGCAGGTACCCGTAGAGCCAGGCGGCGGCGGGCGGTACGCCACACGGCATGAGCAGGCGAGCCACGTCCTCTGCGAAGGTTTTATTCTGCCATTGACAATCCGGGTTGCCGGTTGGGCGATGCGGGATCTCCGTAAGACACCCGAACACGGAAGCATCTTTGCGGTCAGGGACTGACCAATGCGGTGTCACACCCGCGAAACCGTCACCAAACTCGCTGGTGAGCGTAGTTCATTTCCCTGGGATGGAACATTTCACCCCTGTTTCCGCTGCCATCGGCGGGGCCCTGATCGGGCTTTCCGCGGCTTTCTTATGGCTCGGCCTCGGTCGGATCGCCGGGATCAGTGGCATCCTCGGAGGTCCGGCGAGCGCTCATCGCGGCGATGTCGCTTGGCGGATTGCATTTCTCGGGGTTGATCGCCGCAGCACCCGTTTGGAGCATGGCCGGCGGCGAATCTACCCACCCGCCGGGACATCGACTGGCCGCTGGCGTTGGGTGCGATCCTGTTTGGCGCCGGTTGGGGATTGCCCCGGTCCGGCGCTCACGTCGATCTTCCTTGCAACCCGATCAGCGACATTTTTGTCGCCTCGATGTTAGCCGGTATGGCGGCTTACAGCACAACGCGGTTCTTGCTGACCCGCCGGGCCAAGCGCGGCTGACCCTTTTTCGTGCAGTGGCGATGCAAGCAATTCTCGCAATCCTTTCCGGGTCCGTCGTGGGGTTCTCATTGGGCCTGATCGGGGGTGGCGGGTCGATCCTCGCTGTACCCCTGCTGATTTACGTGGTTGGGGTGGCCGACCCGCATGTCGCCATCGGCACCAGTGCGTTTGCGGTCGCGGTCAACGCATTCGTCAACCTGCTCCAGCACGCCCGCGCCGGCACAGTCAAGTGGCCTTGCGCTTCAGTGTTTGCGGGAACGGGCGTCTTCGGCGCATTCGTCGGTTCGACGATCGGCAAGGCCGTGAACGGCAGCCAACTCCTGTTGGCCTTCGCCGTCGTGATGATTGCGGTCGCCGCGTCTATGTTGCGTGGTCGGGGCAGCGACGGTGATCCGTCGGTCCGCATCAACCCGCAAATCGCCGTCCGGCTCGTCGCGATTGGTTTCCTGACGGGCTTGCTGTCCGGATTTTTCGGGATCGGCGGTGGGTTCCTGATCGTGCCCGGGATCATGCTCGGCAGCGGGATGCCGATCCTGAACGCGGTGGGGTCGTCCCTGTTCTCGGTCGGCGCATTCGGCACGACGACCGCGGCCAATTATGCGATCTCGGGCCTCATAGACTGGCAGATTGCGGCTCTTTTCCTAGCCGGCGGGGTCGTTGGCGGCGTGACCGGAATGCGCGCGGCGGTTAGCCTGTCCCGCAGCAAGGGGATGCTGACGAGGATTTTCGCGCTCGTTGTTTTCGTCGTAGGTTTTTACATGGTCGTGCGGAGCGTGACGGCGCTGCACGTCCTGTGACACCAGTCCGGGCGTGATGAGGTTCACCGCCTACCGTTCGAAGCATTAACAGGGGAAGCGCACCCGCTCCCCCGATCCGGTCGCATAGGCGGTGACCCCTGCGAGCAAGTCGGCGCCGATAGTAAGTGGGGTGATTCCGCCTTCGCGACGAAGCGCGGCCTCCCGACCACGCGCACGCTTGCTTTAGTCGTTACAAATGCCTTGAACAGTTCCAGACCGGTTGGGTCGGCCGTAAACCAAAAGCCGCGTCTCGAGCAGGGTTTCGCGAAACCACCCTCGTCGACAATATGCTCGATCCGTGTGATCTTGGCCCATGGGCATGACAACTCGGATCGCCTGGTGCGACTCGACCTTTAACCCCTGGCTCGGCTGCATGCGGGTCTCGCCGGCGTGCGATCACTGCTACGCGGCGGCTCTTAGTTGGCGCACCGGCCGCCGCGATCACCACGGGCTGGACCTCTGGGAACCGCGTGCGCTGCGGGTTCGCACCTCGCCGGATTATTGGCGGGCACCCCTTTGCTGGAATCGGGACGCCCAGGCAGCGGGCCGGCGGCACCGAGTGTTCTGCGCCTCGATGGCGGACGTCTTCGACAACCGCGCGCCCTCGGCTTGGCGTGCGGACCTCTGGGAACTCATTCGGGCCACTCCGGCCCTCGATTGGTTCTGCCTTACGAAACGACCACAGAATATCGCTGGCATGCTGCCCTCCGACTGGGGTGTCGGCTGGGCGAACGTGTGGCTCGGTACGACCACCGAAAACCAAATCGAGGCGACACGGCGGATCCCGCATTTGCTGGCGGTCCCGGCCACCGTACGCTTCCTCAGCGTCGAGCCCATGCTCGAGGCGATCGACCTTTCGCCGTGGCTCGACGAACTCGATTGGCTAATCGTCGGGGGGGAATCAGGGGTCGGCAACGGATCGCGGCCCATGCATCCCGACTGGGCGCGTGATCTGCGAAATCAGGTTCGGGCCGCCGGTCGCGCCTTTTTTCTGAAACAAGTCGGCAGCAATCGCACCCTCTGGCCGGGGGTTAAGCATCGCAAGGGCGAGAACCCCATCGAGTGGCCATCAGACCTTCGGATTCAGGAGCTTCCGCGCCGATCAAGGCCGAGCGGGTGAGCCAACGAGTCGGGATCGGCTAAAGTCCTGGCGAGTTGTGCAGCCAGGAGTTCGAGGTTTCCACCGAGTCGGACGGTCTGCCTCACCGAAAATACGTTCGAAACACCGTACCTGCTCGCCGAGCTGGACCGCATCTCGAGATCTCCAGCTACGTGTCCGCTTGCGGGCTCGACGTTTTCAACCGGGGAAGTATCGCCGGGATCCTTGGTATGATTCATATGCTCGACGGAGCGAACGGGCCCAGGGCTCGTGGGCAGATTCTAAGCTTGTTTGGCTGAAGTCCAACAGCGTGTGGAGTGGCTGTCGCGGAGCGCATTTTTCGAGGAGTAGGATGACCCGCTAATCTCCGGGATTGAGTGGGTCTCAGAGTGAGATTGCCGGTCAGCATCGTCGCCGACCATGCAGGAGCGCTCCCACGGATTGAATCGTGACCGGCAGGAGCCGGATCTGGTTACACGCTTCTGGTGCGGCAAGGAGTTCCGGCCCTGTGATGGCGCGACCTGGCTTTAACCGATCCCCGACGCCGCGAGGATGTATACGAGATCAAAGCGTCCCAGGTCTTGAGGCCTGGACCGCAGACACCAACCGATGGTTTTGCGGGCTCCAGAAGATTGTCCGGGCGGGCAGGGACGACATAAACCGAGGCGAGCAGAGGAGGCGAAGCCAATGTCGAACCGATCTGGCAGCATTGTCGCAATCTACCGCTACCCGGTAAAGGGCCTGAGCGCCGAGAAGATGGACCGGGTGGTCCTCGCGCCCGGCGAATGCCTGCCGTACGATCGGCGTTTTGCGATTGCGCTCGGTTCGACCCACTTCGATCCAGAGCACCCGGCGTGGCTGCCCAAGACGCATTTTATCATGTTGATGCGTGACGAAAAGCTGGCGCAGTTGCGGACCCACCTCGACGTTGAGAGCGGCCTCTTGGTTATCGCTGAAAATGACCGGGTGTTGCTGCGTGCCCAGATGACCACCGCTGAGGGACGCGAGCTTGTCGGCGAGGTCTTCACCAATTTTCTCGGTGAGGCGACGAACGGACCGTTACGCGTCGTCATGGCGCCGGGGCACGCGTTTGCGGATGCACGTCGCAAGTCGAACGCGACGACCGATCAATACGTCTCGTTGATCAACAGCGCGAGCCTTGCGGCGCTCGAAGCGGCGATGGGCGTCCCCATCGATCCTATCCGATTTCGCGCGAACATATATTTCGACGGGCCATCGGCGTGGAGTGAACACGACTGGATCGGCTCTGAAATCGCAGTCGGAGCGGTACGGTTGCGGGTGATTTCGCGGATAACACGATGTGCGGCAACCCAGGTTAATCCAGCTACCGCAGAGCGGGACCTCGATATTGTCGCTGGCCTTGGGCATTCCTTCGGCCACACTAATATGGGTGTCTATGCCGAAGTTGTGGCGGGAGGCGAAATCGCGGTCGGCCATTCGCTCCTGAGAGTTTCTGACACTTAATGACGCCATTCAGATGCTTGCGGGCCAACGAGACGCTCCCATCCTTTTTGCGCCAAGGGGAGGCCCGTCCAAAGCTCAATATAAGAAGTCCTTAGAGCGACCATGGCGAAGTCTACTTTCCGGCGCATTCGTCGTCGGTCCTCGTGTTGGTTGCAGCCGTGAAGGCTGCGCTCGTGCTTTCGATGCGGTGGCGCGCCACCGGCGCTACCTACGCTGCGACGACCTTCCGGGTTTCCTCGGGAGCATGTGGCGGCGACAGCTTCGCCGCGATCGCCTGCAGGTCTTCGCTCGAAAAGGTCTCCTTTGCGAGCAGGTCGGAGGCCGCCTCATCGACGAGGGAACGATTGGCCGAGAGGATCTCGACCGCCCGCTTGAACGCAGTATCGGTCAGGCCCCGAACCGCAGCGTCGATCGCATCGGCGGCCGCCTCGCCGTAATGGCGCGGGCGCCAGTCCGTGCCGGCTGGCAGGCCAAGCATTGACGGTGCGTCAGGCTCGTAAGTCACTTGGCCCAGTGTCTCATCCATGCCGAAGCGAACCACCATGCTGCGCGCAATATCGGTTGCCTTAGCCAGATCGTCTGCGGCGCCGGTCGAGACGTCTTCGTAAAACAGGCTCTCGGAGGCCCGGCCGCCAAGGAGCACGGTCATTCGGTTGACGAGTTCGCGGCGGTCCATCAGGAAGCGATCCTCGAGCGGGCGCTGGATCGTGTAGCCGAGTGCTGCGATCCCGTGCGGGATAATCGACACCTTTTGCACCGGATCGACCCCAGGCAGCGACATTGCGACGAGTGCGTGGCCCATCTCGTGATGGGCGACGACCTCGCGTTCGTGCGGGTTCAGGAGCCGGTTCTTCTTTTCGAGGCCGGCGACGATGCGCTCGATCGCCTGCGTGAAGTCTTCGAGAGTGATATTGTCGGCCCCGCGGCGCGTCGCCAGGAGCGCCGCCTCGTTGACGAGATTGGCGAGATCCGCGCCGGTGAACCCAGGGGTCATCGCAGCGATCTCCTCGACGGATATCCCCGACGCAACCCGGACCTTGCGCAGATGCACCTTCAGGATCGCGCCGCGCCCGGTCTTGTCCGGACGGTCGACGAGCACCTGACGGTCGAAACGGCCGGCGCGCAACAAGGCCGGATCGAGGATCTCCGGCCGGTTCGTCGCCGCGAGGAGAATAATTCCGATGCTCG
>JAFMSA010000325.1 GCA_017353855.1 Alphaproteobacteria bacterium | reverse complement strand
CGCGTTCACGGAGCACGGGTATAAGCGCCTGGGCATGTGCCAGGAGCGCTTCGAAGCGCGGTGCCGCGCGCTTGTCCGTCGTCTCGGGCATTGCGGTCCTCTCCCGGATAGGCCAGCCTACCTTAGTCTACTCATCCCGCTACGGCTCGGCGATATCGTATTCACATGCCAGTCACGCCGTTCGCTCGGGGCAGGGGGATTTTGACGTGAGACGGGGCCGGAACGGACCGGAGGGGGAGAACCAATGATCATCGACACTCATGCCCATGTGGTGCCGGGCAGCCTGATCGAGACGCTGCGTACCGAACCACGGATCTTTCCCTCGGTTCGCCTGCTCTTTGACGGCGCCACGACACGGATCGCGTTTGCCGGCGAGGCACCGACGCGCCCGATCGCCCCCCGCCTGAGCGATCTCGGAGATCGACGCGACTGGCTCGCCAGAAACGAAATCGCCCGTCAGGTGGTCGGCGGCTGGACCGATGTTTTCGGCTACGAGCTGCCGGGCCAGGAGGGCGCTGATTGGGCGCGATTTATGAATGAGCATCTTCGCAAAGCTGCCGGTACGCTCGCCGCGCTGACGCCCCTTGCGACCGTGCCCCTGCAGAACGGCCCGCTTGCGGCGCGCGTCCTCGATGAAGCGCTCGATGCCGGTTTTACCGGCGCGATGATCGGAACTCAGCCCAAAGGTATCGGCGGAACTCTCGACGATCCCGAGCTCGACCCGTTCTGGGACGTTGCCTCGGCGCGGCGTGCAACGATCTTTGTGCACCCGATGTACATCTGCGGCGACGATCGGCTCAACGGGTACGATCTGGTAAATGCCGTGGGACGTCTGGCCGACACGACGATCGCCGTGGCTCGCCTTCTCTTTTCAGGGCATCTGAGCCGATTTCCCGGCGTCACTCTCGTCGTTTCACACGGCGGCGGCGCATTGCCCTATGCGCTCGGCCGGTTGCGTCGCAACCGTACCATTCACGCGGAGGGCTATGCCGATCCCTTCGACGGGTTTCGCGAGCTTTATTTCGACACGGTCCTGTTCGAGCCTCAGGCGATGCGTTTTCTGTGCGACGTCGCGGGCGCCGACAGGGTCGTTCTCGGCTCCGATTATCCGTTCCCGATCGGCGACCCCGAGCCGGCGCGGGTCGTCGACGAGACACCGCTGACCGAGGCGGAACGACGCGCCATTCTCGGCGAGACGGCGGCGCGCATCTTCCGCATCGATTGCAGGTGTACCGAGCAAACGGACGTAGACGAGGATGTCTAGGAACATCGGGTTGTGGGTCGGCGCGTTCGGCCTCGTGCTGGCGGGTTTGGCGGCGGGGGACCCGGCGCACGCGCAGAGCAATGTCCAGGTCGGAACGTTGACCTGCAACGTCGCCGGCGGCTGGGGTTTTATCCTCGGCTCCTCAAAGGCGATCCGGTGCACCTTCGTGCGAGCAGGCGGCCCGCCTGAACACTATGCGGGCTCGATCAACAAATTCGGCGTCGATATCGGGTACACTCAGGGCGGTGTGCTGCTTTGGACCGTGTTCGCGCCGAGCGCCGGAATTCCGCGCGGCGCCTTAACCGGCAGTTATGTCGGCGCGACGGGCAGCGCCACGGTCGGGGTCGGCGCCGGCGCCAACGTGCTGGTCGGGGGCTCCCGCCGCACGATCTCTCTGCAGCCGCTTAGCGTCGAAGGAAATACCGGCCTCAATGTGGCGGCGGGTATCGGCGCAATGAGCCTGCGCTATCAACCCCAAAGGGCGCATCCCCCTCGGTAGTATCCGGGCGAACGAGCGGCGCCGTCCTTTTCCTCCGTATCGGCGTCTGTCGATAACCCCGGCGGCCGGCGGTTTGTCGTGCCGAATGCGCATATTCGTCACAGGCCCGATTCATCTTTCGGTCATGCCGGTGCCATAATGTTGGACGACTGACCCTTGGGCGATACGGGGAGGGCGGGCTGTCCGACCGCGCGCTCGGGGGAGGCTCCGTTGGCCCCGATGTTCCGGCTTCTTTATTACCTTTACGCACGACGGTTGGCCCGCGAGGTCAAAAGCCGGCCGACGCCGCGACACATCGGTATCATCCTCGACGGGAACAGGCGGCACGGACGCTCGCGTGGTATCACGGAGCCGCGCGAGCTCTATGATCTCGGAGCCAACAAGCTTGACGACGTGCTCGACTGGTGTGCCGAGCTCGGGATACCCACCGTGACGCTGTGGGTCTTTTCGACCGACAATTTCCAACGGCCGGCAGAGGAAGTTTCCTGCATCTTTGCTTCGATCGAAGCCAAGCTGACGGCACTGGCGTGCGATCCCGCCATCCACCGGCGGCGGGTGCGCGTCAGGGCAATCGGCTGCCTGGACATGCTGCCGCTGCCGCTGCTTTCCGCGATTGCGGCGGCCGAGCGCGCCACCGCGAGCTATGACGGGCTGGAGCTCAACATTGCGGTCGCCTATGGCGGGCGGCAGGAGATCGCCGATGCGGTGCGTGCGCTGCTCAACTGCGTGATTGCAAGGCAGGGAACCTTGGCCGCAGCAATCGAAGAAATCACCCCCGACGCGATTGCCGGCCATCTTTACACCGCCGGCCTACCCGATCCCGATCTGATCATTCGCACGAGCGGCGAGATCCGACTTTCCGGCTTTCTATTATGGCAGAGCGCCCACAGCGAATTTTACTTCACCGACGTGTTGTGGCCGGCGTTCCGCAAGATCGATTTCTTGCGCGCCATCCGCTCCTTCCAGCAACGTCGCCGACGTTACGGCTGCTGATCCGTCGCACAGGCCCGCATAAGGAAAAGCCCGCGGCGGGGCGGGATTAACGGGGTTGCGCCCGCATTGACGGCTTATCCTTGTGCGCGTAAAGGGTCCTTCGGTTCAACTGGCGCAAAGAGGTTTCACATGCCTGTGGCGACGATGAATCACTTTACGGTCTTGAGCGACGATCTCGAGTCCACACGGCGGTTTTACTGCGATCTGTTCGGCTTCAAGGTCGGTTGGCGGCCGCCCTTCCAGTTCCCCGGCTGGTGGCTGTATGCGGACGACGACACCCCGATCCTGCATGTGATCCATCGCGAGGATCTGCCGCATGACCGGGGCGGCGTTCTCGATCACATGGCGTTCTCCGCCAAGGATCTGCCCGGCACGGTTGCGACGCTCGAGCGCGAGGGGATCGAGTACGAGCTCCGGCGCCTGCCCGGCGGCGGGATATGGCAGCTCTTTTTCAACGACCCGTGCGGTGCCAAGGTCGAGTTCGACTTCGACAAGGGCGAGCCGGCTCCCGCGGGTTACGTCGAGGCCTGAGGCGAGGGCTACTCGGCTGCTCGCGCGCCAAGCGCCGCGAGCCGACGCTGCGCATCGAGCACGTTCGTACGCTGCTCGGCGGCGGGCTTCAGGCGGAAGTCGAACTCCGCCGTATAGTAGGGCGGATCGATGCCGAGCCTGACGGCCTCGCCAGCGGCGCTCTCGTGGCGCACAAAATCGCAGATCAGCGAATCTTTGACAGCGAAGACGGCGTCGCTGCCGAGATATGGGTCGGTCCGGTCGAAGATATGGGTCGTTACCGGCTCATATCCGTCGGCCGAGATGACAAAGTGAATATGGGCGGGGCGCCAGGGGTGGCGGCCGGTCGCGCGGAGCATTCGTCCGACCGGGCCATCGGATGGGATCGGGTAATTGACCGGCAGTACGGTGCGGACCAGGTACCGGCCCTCGGCATCGCTGCGGAATTTCCCGCGCATGTGCAGCTCGTTCAGGCTCTCGTCCTGCGAGTCGTAGAGACCGCTCGACTGTGCCTGCCACACATCGAGAAGCGCGCCTTCGATCGGCTCGTCGTCGAGATTGAGAACCCGGCCGCTGACCAGGGTCGGGGGTCCGGCCTTGTCGAGGCGGGCGATATTGCCTCCGGCGGGCAATTCGGGGGCGCCGAGTCGGTGGAACGGGCCGAATACGGTCGATTCAGTCGCCCCGTCCGGTTTGCGGTGAGCGATCAGGTCGACCACCATTGAAACTCCGAGCGTGTCCGAGAACAGGATGAATTCCTGGCGCTTGTCGGTGCACATCCGTCCGGCTTCGGTCAGGATCTCGATCGCCTGAAACCATTCGGCCTCGGTCAGCTCGACCTCTTTGACAAAGGCGTGGAGGTGCTTAATCAGGCCGAGCATGATCTGCCGCAGCCGCGGATCGGGTGTTTGCTCAAAACGCTGCAACACCTCGGCCGTAATGTCCTCTTCGGTCTTGTTGTGCGGCATCGCCATCGCCACTCTCCCTCTTGCGTCGGCCGCAGAGATATAGCTGAAAATTGCCTGCACTGCATCGTCGGGCGGGCCTTGCGGCATCAATCGCAGGTGAGCAGCCGGACATCCTCGAACTTCAGACAGTCGTCGGTCACGCGGTCCGCGGCGGCCCGGCCGCGGCGACCGGCACGCTCGATGATGTTTTCCGGTTTCCCCTCGGGCTGCAGAACATCTACCGGCGGTCACCGGTACGCTATCCGCGGGCGCCAGCGGGTGCGGGCGGCGCAGATCGTGCCCGGCCTTGCCGGGTTGTCGACCTCGCAGTGGCCGACACGCACAGCCCTACTCGATCACCTCTCGATCACCCCGGAAGTGTCGGCGTTGGCCGCAGGGGGTTCAGAAGCACTCGGGCCTCGGCGTGGTCCAAGCAGAGCTCGAGCCGGGCGCTCCCGCTCGCCGGCCGCGCGCGTCAACCATTCGGCTCGTCCGACAATAGGCAGCTAAGACGACAGCGGCGAAAGCGCCTTCAGGCGTTCATACTCGGAGCGCACGAGAGAGGGGCCATAGACGCGCTCGAGGCGGCGCACGATAAAGTGGCCGCGCGCCAGATCCTGGAAATACTCGATAAACGTCAAATTGACGCCGGCACCTCCTAATGCGCCGACGACAGCTACGGCTTGCGCGGCTAGCTTCTGAGAGACTGCAACGCCGAAATGCGAGGCGATCTGCGCCAGGAAGCGGGTAAAGACCGCCGCCGCTTTGCGGGCGCCCTTATCTGTGGCGAAATCGGCAAGCTCCTGAAGCCCGCGGGCAAGCATTGCACGGATCGCAAAATAATCGGCCTCGGCGCTGTTCGCGCCGCTAAGCGCGAACACTTCAAGGCAAGCAAGTCGCGTGCGCGGGTCGGCGAGGTCCTCGCCTTCCTCGCGTGCGATGGCGGCGATCGCGCGCAGCATGATCATCGTCGAAACCGGCAGCTCGATCGTCAAAGCGGCAAGGCCAAAGGCTCCTCCGACGGCTCCCGACGTGCAGGCGAGTGCGTTGTGGAGTTTACGGCCGCCAATGAGCCGGTGGTTTCGTAAGCTGAACAGCGCCAAATCAAGCGCTTGCTCGAGGGTGCGCGTGGTCGCTCTGGCGATCGCGGCTGAGGCAGCCGCCGGCAGTGCCCGCTGCGCCGCCCCGGCCGGCTTGCTGCCCAGCATTGCGAGCCGGCCGGCGAGGCTCGTCTGTTCGAGGTGACGCACCGCGGTGGCGAGAGCGTCTTGATCGACCTCAGATAATAATTGCATGGCCTTTAGCTGAGGCCGCGGCCGGTTCCGGGCAAGGGGCTGTGCAAACGGGTGGCG
>JAFMSA010000885.1 GCA_017353855.1 Alphaproteobacteria bacterium | reverse complement strand
GCCGGTCAGTCGTGGGTGAAGCTGCACGGCGAAAATCCGTACGGGACAGGGGTCGCGATTGCACGTCCGGATGTTTGTGAGCTGACTGTGATGTGAAGTTGCGGCTTCTTGGTTGAGACGATCGCCACTGCGACTGCGGCTAGGTGCCTGCCGCGAAACGGGCGAAGCTGAGTACCGCGAGCGGTATAAGCTTCAATGATCCGCTGGCAACCAGCATTCGCAAACCGACCGTCGCCAATAATCCGACCCAAGCGGCGGGATAGGGTTTACCTGGCGAGATCCGATTGACTGCACCAGCCAACCGTAGGGTGCCATCCGCCCCAACGCGCACCGGTCAGTGAGCGCCCGGCCGAGGATGCAAAGACGTCAGAATCGGCGGCCGCCCGCGAAAGACGGGTTCGGGCCGGCCCCGAATAGCAGGCGGGAGCGGCCGATGGCACCGGTTAACGGCGTGTGCCCGGCGGCCGCTCCTCGTGCGATCGCGTCGCTATAGGTTCCGTTATGGCCGCGATTGAGCCAGTAGAGGAATGCTTGCCGGCCTGGTGCCAAAGGGCATGCCTCTCCTCCAGTTCGGCAACGAGCTGGCGTTGCCCCAAGCCATGGGGCAGCGCGACAATGTTCGGCGCGACGACCGATCGCCACCGCTGCGACCGCGCGCGAAATCCACAACCAATTGCGCAACGAGAGCATCCACGCAAACGGCCGGACGGCGGTCGGCCTGGTTCCGCCCCGGCGTCGGGACGCAGGATTGCGCGCAAGTCGCTGCGAGCGCGCGGCACCGGCAACGGACGCGGCCGACGCGGCGCGGCATTGTGATCCATGCGAGCCTTCTCAACTCTGTACCACGTGTCGTAGCGAGGTCGCATGCGGGTGGTTGCGGGAAATTCACCACGGCTTCGCAACATATGAGCCCGTCGTATGGTTTAGCAGATCGCGGATACCCTTTCGGGTATAGTTAAATGCAGCCTGTCGGTGCCAATTCGACGGGATGTCCGGAAGCCGTATAGGCTTTAGAGCGGAGCACACCGCCCGAAAACTCGGAGGACAGCCATGGGCCATAGGGATGACGATGAGGGGCCGGCTTCGCGTCCGCTTCGCGACAAGCGGGGACTGGTCAACCGCGTGCGCCGGCTACGGGGGCAGGTGGATGCGATCGAGCGCGCGCTCGCCGGGGAGGCGAGTTGTTCAGACCTGCTCCAACGCATAGCGGCGGCGCGCGGCGCAATCAGCGGCCTGATGGCGGAGGTGCTGGAAGAACACGTGCGCGAGTATCTGTTGCCGGCAGACGGCGAAGCCGAGCAGCGTCAAGCCGATGCCGCCGAAGAGCTGATCGAGATCATCCATTCGTATCTGACTTGAACTCGCCGTTGGGAAAAGCCAGGCGCCTCAATCCAGCTTTTCCGTGACCCGCTTGGGGGTCGTTCCCTGTAACAAGGTCACCTGTGCAACCGCATGGCCATCCTCGAGGTCGGGAAAGATGCCGACGACCTGGGACCCGGCGTTTTCTTTCGCCGCCCTGTCGGCGGCAGCAAGAAGCGACACCGTCGCTTTGGCCATCGCGGCCTTCTGTTCCGCCGCGTCATTGAGGTCGTCGGTATCTATGATCTTTTCGGCCTTTATAATCGCGCCGGTCTTCGCGTCCGCTACGACCTCGGTGAAATCGTCGCCTTTTGTCGTGAAGATCGAGATTTGCAGCTTGCCGTCCTCTATCTCAAACTGGGCCGAGATCGGGTTTCCTTCGCGCTCGCTGGCTTTCAG
>JAFMSA010000324.1 GCA_017353855.1 Alphaproteobacteria bacterium | reverse complement strand
GTCGCACCCGGCGCCGTTCAGCTCGCCGAGGAAGCCGTGCAGCGAGGCCGCGACGACATCGATCTTGCGCTGCGCGCTGACTTGAACCCTGGCCGTTTGCGCCGCTGACGCCGTTGTGGACAAGTTCCGTGACGGTCTTCCAGCCCCGGTGCGTTCACGCGCCTGTGAGTGCTTCGCGCTGGTTCTCGCGAGCGCTGACCCCGAGATAGAGACCGACTCGCCTGCCGTTCATCGGCTTTTCGGCTGCCCATATCAAGCAAGAAATTCTGCGGATTCTGGAGCTTGTATTTCGACGGACGATCCGCTCCGACGCTCATCGCATGGGGATCGGCAAGAGCCTCTCCCGCTCGCAGATTGAAGAAAAGCTTGGCGCCGTCCGTCGCAGCAGCGGTTTCACAGCCGCCCCGATGTTTGGACCACCGGGGATGTACCAAGCCTCGTGTTTCGCGCCAGCTCTTACAGCCTTGCGCGATAAGAACATTACACGAACTTTCTATTGATGCGATCGCCTGCGGTGATGCGCCACTCATCCCATGGCTGAAAGCAGGGGATTGCTCGGCGCAATTCTGGTCAGGCCGGAATCGCGGCATCGCTGGCCCTCGTTCGAACTCAGCGGGTGAATACCTGCCCCGACTGCATCACTTTTTCTCGGAAGATCGCTGTGGTGGTTGGCGGGATCTAGGAGAACGATCCGGCCTCAGCCGATTCGGTGATGGCTCCCGCGATCCCGCGGTGCACAGCCGAAGATCCCGCCAATGCCGGGTGAGCCCAGAGCCGACCTCTGAGCTCGACCTCGGTCAGGTGCGGTTGCGAATAGATGAAGGCGACTCGCAGGACCCGCATTTTGACACAGCTGATCCGCTCTCCGCACGGTAATAATGAGGATCTCCCTTGCTGAACCGACGCGTGAACTGGTGACCGGATTGCCACCCCGGCCGCGCCTCCGTGGGCAGGAGAATTTCAATTAATGAGGACAACCGTATGAAGCTAATCACGCACCGTCTCGCTCGAGCGTCACTCATAGCGATCGGCGTCGCAGCCGCCGCCAGCGCCGGCCCCGAGCACGGGCAAGCTCAAAGTCAAAGCCAAAGTCAGGGCCAGAGCCAGGGCCAGAACCAGAGCCAGGGCCAGGGCCAGGGCCAGAACCAAAATAGTTATACCGTCACCAATCTGACTTCGGACATGCCGGGCGTCGCCCCGAATACCGATCCGGTGCTGCAAAATGCATGGGGTGTGGCATTCGCGCCGGGTGGTGCCTTTTGGATCGCCGACAACCAGACCGGGTGCTCGACTCTTTACGACGGCACAGGCGCGGTCGTGCCTCTACAGTTCAAAATTCCGCTGCCGGGCGGCGTTATACCGCCCACGGCCTGTGTAAACAATAATCCCCAGAGCCCGTCCAATCCGACGCCGGCAGCCCCGACCGGCCTCGTCTGGAACGCCACCACGACATTTGTTGTGCCAGGCACGAACACCCCGGCCGTATTTATCTTCGACACGGAGGACGGGACCATCTCGGCGTGGGCTCCCGGGCTCAACCCGCCCGATCAGGCGGTGCTCGCCGTCGACAACTCGTCCAACGCCGTTTACAAGGGACTGGCTTTCGGCACCAACCCTCAGGGCGTATTTCTCTTCGCAGCGAATTTCAAGGCCGGAACGGTTGACGCGTTCGCCCCCAACGGCTCTAACGGCTTCCAGTCGGCGACACCGGCCCAGATTCCGGGCGGCTTCACGGATCCCAATATTCCTGCCGGTTTTGCGCCGTTCGGCATCCAGAACATCGACGGGGATCTGTTCGTCACCTATGCGCAGCAGGATGCGGCAAAGGCAAACGACGTACCGGGCCAAGGCGCTGGCTTTGTCGATGTTTTCGACACCAGCGGTAACCTGCTGCAGCGCTTCGCCCAGCATGGACTGCTCAATGCTCCATGGGGTGTTGCACGGGCATCGTTTGCCTTCGGCCGGTTCAGCGGCGACATCCTCGTCGGCAATTTCGGCGATGGGCTGATTAATGTTTTCGACTCCGCTGGAAACTTCGTCGACACCCTGAAGGACAGCACGGGCAAGTCGATCGTGATCCCCGGGCTGTGGACGCTGACCCTGGGCGGTGGCAGCAAATCGACCTCGGACACAGTCTATTTCACCGCCGGCCCGAACGACGAAGCCGACGGGTTATTCGGCACGATTACGCCTGCGTCATCCGGTCAGTAACCACAAGGGAGCGCCCCCGGAGATCGTCACAACAAAGGTTCTCCGAGGCGGGGCGCTCCCCTTACTTCAGGGCAATATCCACCCTGGCGCGACGTCATGGCGCGTTCCCGCCGGAAACCGGCCGAGGGTGCCTGCGGGACGGGGCGCTTCGTGTGCGGTTATTCACTGCGCTGCGGTTGCTCGCGAGTCAGCCCAGGCGTTAACTCCTTCGATTTGACCAGAAAACGCTTCGGCCGTCTGCCGATGCGTCAACAGCGCTGTCAATTCCTGTTGAACTTCGCGCCACTCGGCGATCTCAAAGCTCCCAAAAGAGCGATGGTTGAAACCGACACCACGCGCGCCAGGTTTCGGACGGCCCACCACGCAACTGCGGTTTCCGGGGATGCCGATGCGATCCCAATCTTTAGCAATAAACGAGCTATGGCGTGGTCTGAAATTCGAGCTCAGGACCCCAGCGACGGGACTATCCCGCCGTGGCGCCGTATGAGTCAAGCTCTCGCACCCGTTCGGCGGGCATGCGGCGAGCGCTGCTGGTCCTCCCGCGCGAGAACGCCGACAGTTCTCGCGAGACCCGCATTATAACCGCCCGCCCAGAAATGGCACGCCAACTGCTGTTCTCGCGTCCCAGAGCCGCCGCCCCCTTTCGGCTGCATGTACGGGGGCCGAGATCGGGCAGCGAAATCGTCCCGCGCCGGATAACTGCCCGCGAGCTTGCGGCGCCGCGCCTCCCCCAGGCGTCGAAGCGTAGTTTCGGAACGGGAAATCCCCTCCGGCGCCCCGTCGTGGGGGAAGGCGTGCAGAGCTACCGGAGACGATGGGGGCTGGAAACGTTCCCGCTATCAGGCCGTCACGGGCGTGGGCGAGATCAATTTGGAATTTCCGCTTCGCCAGGCCCTCGATGGGTGGGGTGTCGTAATGATGTGGTGAGGAGGCGTCGTTATCACGCAATCGTAACATGTACCTGCTACCAGCAGATCGCTATCGCCTCGCAACAGCTCAAGCAGCGGCTAAGACTGGAGAATGAGGTCCCTTCGTCGGCGGCTCTTAATGGCAGCGATATGATCGAGCAGACCCGGCAGTCAATCTGCATGAGCAACCCTACATGTGCCGAATGAGGGAGATCTCACGGCTTGCGATGGTAGCCATGATGCACCGCACCTTCCAGGTCGAGATGACCTATATACAACAATGGCAAAATATGGTGCTTGGTTGTTCGAGGTTGTCCACCGGCCAACTACCGGTAACCGCGTTGACGATGCGGCTTCGGTTGCTTTCGTCGAGAATGCGCTCGCGGCCTTCCTTGTGATCAGGCTCGAATTCGTCCTTGGTGAGATCGCGCAACATCCGCGCCTGCTGGGCTAGATGCTTGTCGATCCCATCCACTAGGTCGAGGCGCCGAATGACCGACCGCCTGACGCTGACCCGAGCGCTTGAATCGAGCGGCACGGACAGGGGCGCCGCCAAGCGGATCCGCAACCGGCATTTACGACGCGATCGACAACCATCAAGAGCGATTTGCACGCTCTTAGTCCGGGCTGCCGGTTTGCCGCCGTTTCGCGTCGCGGCATCTGTCGCGAGAGGGTGCGGGGCTGGCGGATCTTCGCCCACCTCGCCCTTACTGCGCCTGCGCCGTGCCCAGACGAATCAGGTGCCGTTATATAGGCCGGAACGAGAATTTTGTTCTCGTTGCGGCGGTTCACGCGGCGAGCTTGAGGCCAACAGCGCCCAGCAGCGCATCCAAGTCGTCGCAAACGCGCTCATAGAGGCGGTCGAGTTCGCAGCGTTTGTCTTTCGGCAAGACGCGGTCCCCGGAAAACGGCGCCAGCAGTCCCGCCGTCAGCGGCGCGTAGATTTTTTCGAACAGCTTGAGGAAGGCGACGCAAGTCAGCGTAGCCCTTGCCGACCAGGCGGTAGCGGCGCGAATACGGAATCCGTTCGACCAATCCTTTGGCTAGCGAAACGAAGCCAGAGAATATTTTGCCGCCTGTTGCCCAGGGCCTCGAGTGCCGGGGCGTAGAGATCGGCGGTGGTGAACTGGCCGCCGGCCGCGACATTGGCGAAGCGCACCAGGGCGTGCATCACGGCGAGTTGCCGGGGGTGGTCGAGTTTGATTTGAGGCCGGGGATCCGCCTGCCGTTGCGAAGAACCGAGGGCTCGGTATAGCGCGACAATCTGGATGCAATACGATTCTCATCCTGTTTGTCGGTTTGTCGCGCGGCAGGGTGGGCGAGCTTGCGCAGTTGACCGCGGTCAATGAAGGTTTCCAGGACGTCCTGTTGGACGTTGCGGTAGTTGTCGATAATCGCCGACATTCTGTCGCGGAGTTACGGAAGGTTCTCGACGCCCCTATTGACGCCGTAGTCACACACGCTGTTGGTGGCCGGCCCGGTTCTCAGCGTTCGGCCGTCGCGGACGTACTGCTTGGCAAAACCGTGGGCCGTCGTGACTGCGGATCACGGGTACTCGACCTGCGCGAAGAACAAACGATGCCGGCAGCCGGCTCACCGGCGTTCTGGATCGGTGATGAACGGGGTGAACGCCGCGAGCTGGTGCGGCGATCCGCAGCGCGGCCTGAAGAAACCGCTGACCGGTCGTCGAGGGCTGACCCCGCAACAGGTGCTGCGCTCGCTCATTCTGATGCGGGTGAAGAACTGGGAATATCGCGAACTGCGCGAGCGGGTTGCCGACGGGTTGACGCTGCGCCGGTTCGCCGATTTCTACAGCCAGCCGGCGCCCAAGCACGATGCCTTCCAGCGGGCGTTCAAGGTCACCCCAGAGACGATGAAGGCGGTCAACGCGGCGCTGGTGCAAGCGGCGGTTGCCGTGGGGCTGGAGGACGGCCGCAAGCTGCGGGCCGACACGACCGTCGTGCAAACCGACATTCACCATCCCACTGACGGTACGTTGCTGTGGGCTACGGTGCGTTCTGGTCGCTGAAGAATCCTCGATCGGCACTGTACACTTGAGGGGCCCAGTCAAAAGCGGCGGTATGACGTTCCAGTGAGAGCGCCACATGCCTTGTAGCGATCCACTTGCTCAACATAACCCGCGTGTGCTGTCAAGTAGCGGATCGTCATCCGATGATCTGGGGGACCGCGTCATCGGATCAAGCGCGTCGCCGCATCGTTTCTTGCCGAAAGCGCGCGGGGTCTGTTGAGTGCCCGCACTTCGATGCCGATGAGGGCTGTTTGCTACTGATGCTGCTACTGGTGCTCCTTGCTACTGCTGCTGCATGGCGTCGCGTGCTTGCCCAACATACTGGACCGAGGGTCCTGATCCTGTCGTGCCGTGTGACGAGTGCGGCGGACGCGAATGTTGGTCGTGGAGGGTGGCCGACGGGCGCTGCGCCAAACCCGCAATATCCGCGGCAGCGATG